>JAFZMT010000220.1 GCA_017553245.1 Methanomicrobium sp. | reverse complement strand
GGAGAGTGCGGGGCGGGTGGGCGGGGACGGTAGTTACAGGAGCATAAACAGTAGTTACAGGGACAAAAACAGCAGTTACAGGGGCATCAACAACAGCAGTCAAAGGGACAATTGGCAGAAGTTACGGATACATTAACATCAACAGATTTACACATTTGAAAAGTCAATTACTACAAATGCCAAAAGACACACCCGTTGACTTCAACGAAGACATGACAGGAATCGTCTTCGACGGCGAAAGATACGACATTCCCGATATGGACATGATATTTTACACAGTCTATCAGCGCGGCGCCTCATCGCGCGAGGTCTTAAAGGATCTTCTCCTAAACGAGATCAAAAGAGCGGGCATAGCATATCCGAAGGACAAAGAAGAAGAGTTCGGATTTGCGCTTGTCAAAAAATACAAAATGACGATGCAGAGAGGCGGCGGCGAGGTCTGAGTCCGAAGTCCGGGTCACAAAAAGGCTTGAAATGCCTCAGGTGACTCATAGGGCTCATCATATGCGAACCGCATCAGAACGGGTCATCTCATCATCGGCATCCGAACAGGTCAGAGTTTGCGCACGAAAGAATATTTTGCGGCGGCAGCCTGCGGATCGTCGGATGTATAGATAGACCTGCCGACTATCATGCCGTCGATGAGCGGCGCTATCTCCTCGGCACTTCCGCCCTGTGCGCCGACGCCCGGGGAGAGAATCTTAAGATTGCCGATTACGCCGCGGAGTTTCTTCACGGTCTCGGGGCGTGTCGCGGGCGCGATTATACCGTCCGCCTTGCAGTCAACGGCAAGTTTTGCGAGTTTTACGCCGTTTTCGCCGCCGAGGAACTCAAGTGCGCCCGGGTGGCTCATCTCGGTTACCACATAGCATTCTCCGCCGGCATCGTGAGCCGCCTCGACCGAAGCCGTAACCGAGTCGCTTCCGGTAAACCCTTGGGTGATTATCCCCGAAAATCCCGCCTCGAAGACGTGCTCGGCGATAAGGCGGCTGGTATTGGGGATGTCCGCGACCTTGAAATCGGCGATAAGCGGCAGCCCGAAATGCGAGAGTTCGCGGGCAATCGAGAGTCCGCTGCCCAGAACGAGCGGGTATCCTATCTTGATTGCGTCAAGATACGGCGCCGTCTTCTCGGCAATCTCGACAGCCTCATCGCGTGTAAGAACATCCAGTGCAAGTATAAGTTCTGTCATTTTTCCTGTTTTTCGTGTTGCTTATTTTGTTACTTATTTCTGTAACCTTTCGAGTGTTGCGGCGACAATCAGCGGCAGATTAATGGTCGCGTCACCGTAAACGGTCTGCGACGTGGCATCCCCGGTGAGTTTACCCCACGACTTTGCCTCATCGAGTGTCGCGCCCGAAAGTCCGCCGAGGTCGGGGCGGTCTCCCGTGAGCTGAATCGCGTAGTCAAAGCCTTCGGGTGTCATGAGGCGGCTCTGGAAGATGTAGTTCTTCGGGACGCCGCCGCCGACGAGGAACGCTCCGCTTTTCTTCGCGGCAAAACAGATATCCATGAGCTTTGACATGTCCTTGAAAGCGTCGATTGTGACGCCGCCTGTCTGGTTGAACATCCAGTACTGAAGACCGATCATCGAGTCCTGAAGTGCGGGGCAGAAGACGGGAATGTCCTTTTTAGCCGCGGTTGCCAGAATGCCGCGGTCGAGGTTCTTTCCGATAAGGTTGGTTATCTCCTGAATCGAGTATTTCTGACCGCGTTCGAGCTGGGAGAAGACGTCCTGCATGAACTCTTCGAATTTGATAAACGCCGTTGTCGGAAGGTAGATATCGAAAATTCTGTTGATCTCCTCCTCGCGGAGTTTGACGTCGTCGCATATTTCGGTGCCGTGATAGTGTTTGCAGCCGATTGCCTCGATGGTGTCGTGGGTGAGGTTTGCGCCCGTGGAGACAAGGACATCGATGTGACCGGCATCGATGAGGTCGGAGACGATTCCGCCCATGCCGCCCGGGACCATTGCGCCCGAAAGTCCGAAGAATTTGACGGCTTCTTTGTCGCGAAGCATATTTTCGTAGATGTTGACGGCACGCCACAGCGATCCGCCGTTATAGGCGCGGGCATTTCCGAACTGCTCGACGAGTTCGTTTACGGTCATTCCCGCTCTTACTCTTGCCTGCACAACAGGCGTTCCTAACAGTGATTCATCCATACTGTTCTCATATCCGTTCCTCTATTATTTGCGGTAATAAACCATAATAATATAGATAACGGAGATCAGATTACGTAAATTACGCTGCGGATGACAGGATGAGGAGGGGCGGATGAGAAGAGATTTCGAGACGGTGATGGCGTCGGTGTATGCGCAGAGAGGGCGAAGCGTGAGTGCATACTTTGACTATTATGCCGAAAGTCTCTTCTCGGATTCGGTGTTAAGCCGCATCCGTGCCGCCGAATGCCTTGCGGAGTCGCAGGGGGAGGATGCCGCAAGAGCGACACGGCTCATAGTCAGGCGCATCGGCGTTGAGGACGATGCCGGCGCAATCTATGTGATGGCGATTGCTCTGGGTCGTCTGGGGGATGTTTCGGCATCGGCGCCGCTCCTGAAACTCCTCTCCTCCGATGAAAGATGGGTACGCAGGGGCGCCGCGAAGGCAATCGGGGCTATCGGCGGCGTCGACATCCTTGAGGAAACAGTCGTGAGGCTTGCCGCCGCCGACGAACACACACGTGCGGGGGCGGCGCTTGCGCTCGGAATGCTGGGTTACTGGGAGAAGAAGGAACTTCTGATTCCGCTCCTTGACGACAGTTCGGACGAGGTCAGAGATGCCGCAAAAGAGGCGGTGCGGCGGCTCGGCGGGATTCACTGACGCGGATAATCGATAGCGCGGATAAACGTCAGAGGAAACGAAGCGGTAAGAATAGAACATACAGAAAAGAACATTCCGAAAAACTTACTGAACTGAATTTAGAGAAGATAGCGTCCGTAAAATGGGCCTGGAGGGGTTCGAACCCACGGCCGCCCGGTTATGAGCCGGGCGCTCCACCACTAAGCTACAGGCCCGCGATTAACTGAAAGTGCAACCGACTGCCTTAACATCAGATAATGGGGGCATTGACCTCATGCGCCGGCATTC
>JAFZMT010000219.1 GCA_017553245.1 Methanomicrobium sp. | reverse complement strand
GGTGTGCTGACCTTCGGCAACGTCCGTAAGCGTAAGCGGCGTAATTCCGACGATCTTATTGTCGATTAAGACCTGTGCACCCTTCGGTTCTGACTCTATCTCAAGGACGTTTGCCTGAACGCTGACCTTGGGAACCGGCGTTACCGAGGCGGTCGGCTGGACGAAATTTGGGGAATAGCGGTAGTAATACGAGAGCTTGCCCGCGGTTGAGACGACCGCCATATTGTTCGCGGATTTTGAAAGCTTGACCGACTTGACGAAGCTGCCCGTCTTCACCGTTATCGGCTCGAAATTCCTGAAGTCAACGCTGTAATAGTAGACGGTCGCGCTGTTTTCGCCGCTGACCGCCATATCCGCGCCTCTCTCAGACAGCGATACCGAACTCGGGACAAAGGGCAGGGTATCCCTGAATATCTCCTCGCCGCTGTCGGCATCGTAGCGTATGACATCGCCGTTGTCAAGCCCTACCGCGATAACGGCGCCGTTTGCGGAGACATCGACGCATGTGGTCTTATAATTGTGGCTCTTGCTCCACCGCGGCGATCCCGTCTTGTAGTATGCAAACAATGACCCGTCACCGTTGATTGCGGCGACGACATCCCCCGAATCGGATGCCGCCATGCCCTTAAGCACGCCCGAGAAACCCTGTTTCCAGACTAAGTTGCCGTCGGCGTCGAGCATGTATACGGGGAAGAAGTCGGCGCCGGCGAACTCATTCTTGCCGTCCTCGGTAATTGCCGTCGCAATCAGCGTGCTGCCGCTTATTGCCTTCATGAACACCCGCGTTCCTTCGTTGTTAAACCTGTAAACATAGCCGTTCTGCGTGACAAAGACCGTGTATCTGCCGTCGATTGCCGTCGCAATGTCGTTTATCCTCTCATCCGTGTTCTTCTCCCAGATAATGCCGCCGTCCCTGCCCAGCATGTATACGTAAGAGCCGCCGGCTGCGGCAATCTTTGTGGTGTCCGGCGATATGTCCGCACAGGTAATGCCGTCCGAATCCGGCTGGAATTCCCACATCAGCTCCATGCTGTATTGCGATGTGTCGACAGCCGCGGCAGCCTGACACGATGCGGCAAGCATCAGAACGGAGAGCATAAGCACGTATTGCATACGCAGTCCGGGGGTATTTTTGCCTTTATGTCCCGTCATCTTCTCCTCCGAAGTTTTGATTACCGGCGACCGATATTGTTTCAGCCGATAATCTCTGAGTTTACTCCAATCATAACTTAATATAATCTCGGCATAATATAATTTTGACTTAATATTATTTCATCCGAATATAATTTCAGCTCAATAAATATCCGGTTTAACTGTCCGTTATTTTTACAATGATGTCGCCGCGTGCGTATATAGTCTTGTTTAATCTGCTAAAGTTTATTAAAATGCACACGGCGGTGCATATGCAGATGCATACGCAGATGCAACTGTCGTCACGGCGCAAAATGAGAAATCATGCGGAAAAAATAGAAAATAAATGAATTTTATTGCCTGTTCAGTCTCTTCTGCCGACAGCGATGATAAACAGTGCGGCAATCGCCGCTGAGATAACCGTCACAATCGTCACGGGCGACGACTTCGTAATCGGTGCCAGCGTTGCCGAAACCGTGGTCGTGGTGCCTGCCGCGAGGTTAACCTGCGTCGAATAGGCATTGTATCCGTCAAGCGAGACCGTAACCGTGTGAGCGCCGGCGCTTACATCCGTGATTATCGCGGGCGTTGTCCCCTTATACGCATTGTCCACGTAGATAAGCGCCCCCTGCGGCATTGAAGTCACGTCAATCGCGGCATATTCGTTTGTCACCGGCACTGCCGGCTGATTGGGAGACGGTGCGGTCGTTGCCTCGGGTGCGGGCGTGTAGCTTATCGGCAGTGCGTAATACTTGAGCGTTCCGTCATCCGAAGCCGCGGCAAGGTTGGTTCCCGTTGTGGTCAGCGCCGCTCCGCGAACCTTGGAGAACGAGGGCACCCGCAGAACCTCTCCGCGTGTCTTGTCCGAGAGAACGTGCGTGCACAGGTCATCCGAGCCTGCCGCTATGTAATTGCCGTAAAGCGACGCGGAAACGCCGTTTACCGCCCTCTTTACATCGTATGACCACAGCATGCTGCCTTCGCGGTCGAAGACAAATATTCTGCCGTCCGAACAGCCGGCGACAATCCTGCTGCCGTCGGGGGAGACATCGACGTCAAGGACCTGCTCGGGCGTCTTGTAGCTCCACAGCCTGTTGCCCTGAAGGTCGTAGGCGCTGACATCGAACTCGCGTTTTCCCACGGCTATGATACTGCCGTCATCCGAGATGCCGACGGCGTAGATATTGCCGTTTATCTTCTTCTTCCAGATGAGTTCGCCGCTGTTCTTGTAGAGATAGACGCAGCCGTCATCCGAGCCTGCCGCAAGATAGGTGCCGCCGGAAGAGAGAGCCGCGTCATAGACAACGTCGCCGAGGGTGACCTTCCAAAGCACGGCGCCGTTGCGGTCAAACAGATACAGACTGCCCTTCTTTGTTCCCACCGCCGTGTACATGCCGCCGTTTGAGACCGAAACGCCGCTTGCAGCCCCGTCAGTCTCCGCTTCCCAAACAGGATTGCCGTTTGACGAGAGCAGATAGACATACGGGGTTACGCCCGCCGTTACCACAAAGGTATCGTCCTGCGAGATATCGGTGTCGATAAAGTTCGTGTTCTTGCTAAACTGCCAGAGTTGTGTGGCATCTCCGGTAACCGTGCCCGCGGAAACGGCGGGAACCGCACAGAAAGCGATAATAAGCAAAAGCCCGATGAGAACCGCACCGCGCCCTGCGAATTTCCGCAGAATTTCCGTTCCTGTATTCTTCATATTCATCATGTCCTCCTGTATTTCATGACTTCATGCGAAAACTCATCTCACGGGCGGAGTAACGTAGCGAACTGCCCGATGCACGATACTGCAAGATGAATTTCCTTTCCTGTAATATGTGAAAATTGGTCATTGTTATATTAAATATGATCTGTCAGGGAAAGATGATGATAACGATAAACGATGAAGAATGAAGATGAAAGATGAACGATGAAGATGACGACCGAATAATCAAATAAGCGCTAAAAAAAGTGTTTTTATGGTATCTGTGGCGTTCTTTTCAGTAGACGTCACTGTGGTAGTGCTTTAACGGCTCAAAGGTCAGATCTTCCTTCTTTATTGCCTCTATAGCCATCGCCGCCGCACGTGCCGCCTGAAGCGTGGTGATATACGGAATACCGTAGTCCAGCGCCGCACGCATAATCTGAAGGTGATCCTGCCTCGAATACTTGCCCGACGGCGTATTGATAATCAGACTCGTATCGCCGCGTCTCATCATATCGATGACGTTGGGCGAGCCCTCCTGAACCTTCCTCACAAGCTCGGCATCGATGCCGTGCGCCTCAAGGAACTCGACCGTTCCGCTGGTGCCGATAAGGGAAAGTCCGAGATCTTTCAGTTTCCTCGCAATCGGAATTATCTTGGACTTGTCCTCATCGCCGATTGAGATAAACACATTGCCTTCGAGCGGCAGCGGGTTATCCGCACTTATACATGCCTTGAAGTAGGCACGTCCGAAGTCGTAGTCTATACCCATGACCTCGCCCGTACTCTTCATCTCGGGACCCAAAACCGTATCCACGCCCGGAAGCTTGTTAAACGGCAGAAGAACCTCTTTGACCGCGACATGCTTTAAATGGCGCTCCTTAAAGTTCATCTCCTTAAGCTTGTGACCGCACATGACGCGGGCGGCAATCTTGGCAAGCGGCAAGCCCGTAGCCTTGGAAACGAAAGGAACCGTCCTGCTTGCACGCGGATTCGCCTCGATGATATAGACCGTATTGTCCTTTACCGCATACTGGATATTGATAAGACCGACCACATTGAGTCCCAGAGCAATCTTTCTCGTGTAATCGCGGACGGTCGCAACGACCTCATCCGAGAGCGACTGCGTGGGAATAACGCATGCCGAATCTCCCGAGTGGACACCTGCCTCCTCGATATGCTCCATAATGCCGCCGATGAGTATATCCTCGCCGTCGCAGACCGCATCAACGTCAAGTTCGATGGCGTTCTGAAGGAACGAATCCAGAAGAACGGGGTGCTGTCTGCTGACTCTGACAGCCTCCTTGATATAGTTCTGAAGCTCGATATCGTCGTGAACAAGCTCCATCGCACGGCCGCCGAGAACGTAGGACGGGCGGACAAGGAGCGGATAACCGATCTTGCGGGCAATCTCGAAAGCCTCCGCCTCGGAATATGCCGAGCCGTTCGCCGGCGACCTAATATTCAGTTTCTCCAGAATCTGGCTGAACCTGTCCCTGTCTTCGGCGATATCCATCGAGTCCGGCGACGTTCCGAGAATCTTTGTCTTAAGTCCGTATTTTTTAATCTCCCTCTCGATGTGGAGAGCGAGGTTGACGGAGTTCTGACCGCCGAACTGCACCATGATACCCGAATAATCGTCCTTCCTCAGGATATTCATGATATCCTCGAGTTTCATCGGCTCGAAGAAGAGCCTGTCCGAGGTATCGAAGTCGGTCGAGACCGTCTCGGGGTTGTTGTTGACGATATGAACCTCGATACCCTGCTCACGGAGAGCCATGACCGCATGAACCGTGCAGTAATCGAACTCTATACCCTGACCGATTCTTATCGGTCCCGAACCGATGATTAAGACCTTTTCTTTGCCGCTTCTGACAATCTCGCACTCCTCATCCGAGGTGGAATAGAAATACGGTGTGGATGCCGGGAATTCCGCGGCGCAGGTATCGACAATCTTGTAAACCGGCATTCCGACGAGTTTCTCGACATCGTCGGCATTCTTTCCGGTAAGCTCGCAGATCTCCTCGATTGAGAATCCGAAATGCTTCGCCTTCTTTATGTCACCGTCGGTCGGGTTGTTCTGAAGGCTCTTCTCAATCTCGACGATGTTGGCAATCTTCCGGAGGAAGAAACCGTCGATATAGGTCATGTCGTGGACGGCATCAACCGTGAATCCCTGCCTGAATGCGTCAAATAGGCATCCGAAACGCTCATCCGTCGGATTCTGAAGGAGCATCGCAATCTCCTTCTTGGAGGTGTGCACCGTGACATCGGTATCGAGGGAGCGGCGTGCCTTCATGAACGCCTCCTCAAGGGTGCGTCCGATTGACATGACCTCGCCCGTGCTCTTCATCGCGGTCGTAAGCGTCCTGTCCGCGTTCTTGAACTTGTCGAAAGGCCAGCGCGGGACCTTTACGACCACGTAGTCGATTGCCGGCTCGAAGGATGCGGGTGTGCATCCCGTGACCGTGTTCTTGATCTCGTCGAGACGGAGTCCCACGGCAATCTTTGCCGAAACCCTTGCAATCGGATATCCGGTTGCTTTCGATGCCAGCGCCGACGAACGCGAGACACGCGGATTGACCTCGATAATCCTGTAATCCCCGTCCTTGTAAGCCATCTGGATGTTGCAGCCGCCCTGAACGCCCAGAGCGCGGATGATCTTGATGGCTGCGGTGCGGAGTTTCTGGAACTCGTCGTCGCGGAGTGTGAGAATCGGCGCCACGACAACGCTCTCACCCGTGTGGATACCCATCGGGTCGACGTTTTCCATGCCGCAGATGATGATACAGGTATCCGCCGAGTCACGCATGACCTCGAACTCAATCTCTTTCCAGCCGATTACGCTCTCCTCGACGAGAACCTGATGAATTCTCGAGCGCTGAAGTCCCAGTTCAATGATTCTTCTCAGTTCCTCGACATTGTGGGCAACGCCGCCGCCCGCTCCGCCTAAGGTATATGCGGGGCGGATAATCGCCGGAAGACCGACTTTATCGAGAGCCTCGTCAATCTGGCTCATGGACTCGAGGATCATGCTCCTCGGAATCGGCTCTCCGATCTCGGTCATCAGATTCTTGAACTGCTCCCTGTCCTCGCCCTTATAGATGGCGTCCAGCGGCGTTCCGAGGATCTCGACGTCCTTGAGTGCGCCCATCTCGGCAAGTTCGGCGGTCAGGTTAAGACCCGTCTGTCCGCCCATACCGCTTAGGATGCCGTCGGGCTTCTCCTTCTCTATAATCTTGGCAATCACAGATGCTTTCAGCGGCTCGACATAGATGATGTCCGCCATCTCGGGGTCGGTCTGAATGGTCGCGGGGTTGGAGTTGACGAGAACTACCTCGATACCCTCCTCGCGCAGCGAACGGCATGCCTGCGAGCCCGAGAAGTCAAACTCCGCAGCCTGACCGATTTGAATCGGTCCGGAACCGATAAGCAGGACTTTTTTGATATTTGTCTTCAGCGGCATTATTTGATCCTCTTATACATCATGTCAAAAATCGGTCTTTCGGTGTCGAGCGGTCCCCCGTGCGCTTCGGGGTGGAACTGAACGCAGAACACGTCGAGGTCTTCGGAGCAGAATCCTTCGAGAGTTCCGTCGTTCAAGTTCGTAAAATAGACTTTGCAGTCGCTTGGGAGTGTGTCGGCATCCACGGCAAATCCGTGATTCTGGGTGGTGATAAATATTGAGCCGTCGTTTCTCTTGACCGGCTGATTTGAGCCGCGGTGTCCGAATTTCATCTTATAGGTCTCGGCGCCGAAGGCGAGTCCCAGAACCTGATTGCCCATGCAGATTCCGAAGACCGGTATCTTGCCGATGAAGTATTTGGCGCACGCAACGGCATCGACAGCCGCCGCGGGGTCTCCGGGACCGTTCGTGATAAAGAGTGCCTGCGGTTCGCACGCCTCGACCTCGGAGGGTTTCGCGTTATAGGGGAAGATATAGAGGTCGGCATCGCGTTTGCGCAGGGAGAGCGCGATATTCTTCTTGATACCCATATCGATGATGGCTATCCTCTTTCCTTTGCCCGGTATTCTGAAGGGTTTTTTGCAGGATACCTGCTCGAGAAGGTTGATGTCGGAGATTGAGGGCACTTTTTTAGCGCATTCGACGGCATATTCGCCGTTGTCGTCGCCGACAATGAGGGCGGCACGCGGTGTTCCCGACACCCTGGCATCGATTGTTAATTTCCTTGTATCGACACCGGAGATGCCGAACAGATTATTCTCTTCAAAAAAAGATTGCAGGGATTTACCTGCGGACGGATGCCGGCAGAGTTCGTGAACGACACAGCCCAGTGCGTTCACCTTCGGACTTTGGAAGTTCTGCACGTCGACACCGTAGTTTCCGATGAGCGGGTATGTGAACATCAGAATCTGACCCGCATAACTCGGATCCGTGAGCGATTCCATATAACCGCCCATCTCGGTTGTGAATACGAGTTCTCCGCTGCAGGAGCCTTCCACTCCAAATCCTTCGCCGACAACATATTTGCCGTTTTCAAGACCCAGAACTGCTTTCATTAAATAATCATTATAATTTGTTTGTCAGATCTTATTAATTATCGCTATTGTAACTTTACGGATAAATATCCGAATTTCGCGTAAATTCTGATTTCACGAATATTACACTGTTATTTTGTCGCGGCTTTTTAACGTGAAACGTATTTTTCCGGCGGCTGGTTTTCGTTTGTTTTTTGATTGTTTTTTCGTTTGCTTTTTGATTGTTGATTGATTGTTTTTTGATTGCTCTTTGATTGTTTTTTGATTGTTTTTTGAGTGCTCTTTGATTGCTTTTTGATTACTTTTTCCATGGATAAATATAGTAAGACCTGCAAATTATCCTGTATGAGTAATACGATACTTGTTGAGATTGCCGGATTTAAGGATTCGTTCTGCGGTCCCTTCCCCTGCGACGGCGACAGAACCTGCGATCTGGAAAAATGCGCCCCCTCCGAGAAGCTTGTAAACGCGGTCGATGCACTCCGCGAGAGATTCGCACATATCTACGGGGATAAGGTCGAGGTAAGGCTTACTCTCCTCGATGACGGCATTCCCGACCACATAGCCGAGATTGTGGAGAAAGACCAGCCGCCGATTCCGATGGTCATAGTAAACGGCAAAATAACCCCTATCGGAAGGATTTCGCTGCCGCAGATCTCCGAAGAAGTAAATAAAGTGATGTAAACGTGCTTTAAATTTAATAAACAGAGATGGAGAGATGGCAAAAGAGAGCTTTCCCGATCCGATAATCGCGGTTGACATGGGCGGTTCAAATCTGCGTGTCGCACTCTTCAAAGACGATACGATTGTAAGGTATGCGAAAGTCCCGACACCGCGGGAGGGAAGCGGCGGAGAAATCTACTCAGAAGCCGTCATCGACCTCATACGCTCCAACTTAACCGCGGATGATATTGCCTCCGCGAAAGCCCTCGGCGTATCCGTCCCGGGTCCTTACAACCCCGAAAAAGGGGAGCTGATTCACTCCCCGAATCTTTTGTTTCCGGTCGTTCCCATAAAAGCGCCGCTTGAAAACGAATTTCATAAGCCCGTTTTCGTCATGAACGACTGTAACTGCGGGGTTCTCGGGGAAGTCGGTATTGACGGTGCCGGAGATCACAGCGACCGCAACAACGTCGTATATATCTCCATGTCCACGGGTATCGGCTGCGGCGTTATCGCCGACGGTCGCCTCCTTCTCGGAAATACCGGAAATGCGGGTGAAGTAGGGCATCTCTTCGTGGACGACGTATATTCCGTCCGATGCAGCTGCGGTCATACCGGTCACTGGGAGGGTTATGCCTCGGGACGCGGCATTCCGCACTTTTTCAGGGCATACTGCCGCAAAAATCAGATTCCGATGAAGTGTTCCGCGATACTTCCGACAGCCGCGGACATATTTGCGGGCATAAAAGAGGAATTAAAGAATACGGAATCCGGCGCGGATTCGGACGCAGCAGGTGCGGACGGATGTGGCGGCTTTGGGGTATTTGCGGGCTTTTACGAGGAACTCTCAAAGGTAAATGCCCGTGCCGTATCCTCGATAATTGCGGCTTACTCCCCCGCGGTCATAATACTTGACGGTTCGGTCGCGATAAACAACGGCGAACTCATTATAGCGGGCATCCTCAAATATATCGACAAATACCTGCCCACGCCCGAGATTCGCTTAAGCCGACTTGAAGGAAAGGCGCCGCTTTACGGCGCGGCATACAACTGCGCCCTCTCGCTTGGAAGGCAGCAGGCGACGGAAGAAAAATAACTGTTTTTGATTAACTTTTGTGAAACGGCGCCCGCAGACTGCGGCAAAAATTCCCGCATGCGGCATTTATCCGATGCCGACCGTATGCGTTCATGAGCAATTCTAAATATTCCGGTGACCAACCTATATGCACATGCTGCGTGAAGAGAAAAATAAGCTCCGCGACATAATGCGCGAGCGCAGAAACAGTTTAACCCCCGAAGAGAAGCGCATCAAAAGTGAGCAGATCTGTAAGAACACATTCGCAATCATCAAGCCCGGCGAGACCGTAATGGGCTTCGTCTCCAAAGAAGCCGAGGTCAACACAAGACCGTTCCTCGAGATGCTTCTTGCGGCAGGCAACCCCCTCGTCGTCCCCATCATCGTCAAGGAAGACCACAGCCTGCGCCTTTCCTACTTAAAGGATCTCAACCACCTCGTTCCGAGCACCTTCAACGTGCCCGAACCCATCGGACATGAGATCCCCGTCCCCGACGGCGCCGTCGACGTCGTCATCCTGCCCATGCTTGCCTTCGACAAGTACGGTTCAAGGCTCGGATACGGCTCGGGATACTACGACAGATTCCTCGACAAGAACCCGGGAATCAAGACAGTCGCAATGGCATTCGCATGTCAGGAAGCCGAGAAAGTCCCGACCGAAGAGTTTGACGTTCCCGTCGACTATGTAATCACCGAGAACGGCATTGCATTCCAGAAGAAATAAACGGCAAATTTCAAGACTGAATACTTAAAATCCGAAACAAACCAAGAATACACCTTAAACAAACCCAAAAACTCTCATTTTTATCCAAAAGGTGAAATTATGAAGATAAACGGCGTTGAAATCATCGACACATATGCGGAAGCATTCCCGATATGGTTCTCGCGTGTCATAATAACGGCTGACTCCTACGAACTTGCAAAGATTGCGGCTGTTGAGGCAACCGGCTTTGCGACATCGGCAATCTACTGCCCCTGCGAAGCCGGAATCGAAAGACTCTACGAACCCTCCGAGACCCCCGACGGCAGACCCGGAATCTCGATATTTATCTGCACGGCAAGAAAGAGCCTCAAGGAGAACGTTGCCGACAGGGTATCGCAGTGCATCCTCACGGCAGCGACCACCGCCGTCTTTGACGGATTTCCGGATGTAAAGACGACAAGGTTCAACACCCAGATAAGATTCTTCGGCGACAAATACGAATCGCGTGTCGAGGTCGGCGGCAGAAAATGCTGGAGCATTCCGGTAATGGAAGGCGATTTCATCTGCGAAGACAGATTCGGCGGCGTTAAGGGTATCGCCG
>JAFZMT010000218.1 GCA_017553245.1 Methanomicrobium sp. | reverse complement strand
TGCCGCAAAGGTCGCGGAGATTGTCGAAAAGCCGGTGCCGGACGTGACTCCCCTTGAGGCGCAGATAATGCGAAAGGTGGTTGTCAAGAAGCGCGTCAACACCGAATCCGCAAAGACCGAGATTATCATCAATAATTTCACGCGCAACTCCGTGGCACTTACGCTGTACTGCATGTCGGAGGATAATGCCGCGGATTCGCTCGTGAAACCCGATTTTGTCGACACAATCGGCGACGAATTCAATATCGTCTGGAAGGTTACCGTAGAGCCTGAGTCCGTGTGGAAAACGGAGTTTTCGGGAACGGCGCACAGCACGGTCAGTGTAAGGGGAGTCGAGGAGAAACTTCTCGTTGTCGTCGACCTCGCGGGAATATGAAAAAGGAATATAAGGGGATATTATGAGAAAAGAAGAACTTGACAGACTGGCGGACACAAAGCTCTACGATATCGCGGATAAATGGTATAATCAGATGCAGAATGCTCTGATTCCGTTTATCTCGCTGCCGACAAGGACAAAGCACAACATCGAGTATGACGAGAGGTCCGAGGTCTGGAAATACGGTGACCGCGAAACCCTGCGCAACGCAAACAATGCCAAGGGCGCGACGCATCTGCTTAAGATGGCATACGTTGTCTGGTTTATCAGGCAGCAGCTTCGTGAGAACCGCTCTTCGACGCTGAGAGAAATGTATTACATATCGGAGGGCTGGAAACGCGCGAAGTTCGGCGCGCAGGACGAGAGCAATCACCTTATTGAGGATCTGGAGATCATTACCGAACTTTCCAGAGAGGCATTCCATTTAAGACCGGAAGAGGACGGGGCTTCAATATACGGTCCGCTCAGGATCAAGGAGAACACCCGCCGCGGCGAGAAGGTTCTGCACTGTCAGGAGGATGTGGGGGAGTCGGGGTATTCGATTCCGAATAACATCGAGAACGTTGAATTCGTGGAGCACGACGCAAAATTTGTGATTGCGATGGAGACCGGCGGTATGTATGCGCGTCTGATGGAGAACGGTTTTGATGAGGAGTATAATGCAATCCTTGTTCACCTTAAAGGGCAGCCCGCGCGCGCTACGAGGAGGTTTCTGCACCGCATCAACGATGAACTGAAGTTGCCGGTCGTTGTCTTCACGGACGGCGATCCGTGGTCTTACCGTATCTATGCGAGTGTTGCCTACGGTTCGATTAAGGCGGCGCATATGTCCGAGACCCTGGCAACGCCGAGCGCGCAGTTTATCGGCGTTCAGCCCTCGGATATAAGCCATTACAATCTCCCATCGGATGTTCTCTCTGAGAAGGATATCGAGGCGCTTAAGGCGGAACTTACCGATCCGAGATTTGATACTGATTACTGGAGACGCGAGATTAATTTACAACTTAAACTTGGTCTGAAGTCAGAACAGCAGGCGTTTGCGGCAAGGGGACTTGATTATGTCACTAATGAGTATCTGCCGGCGAGGCTGGCGGAGCTTGGGGTGCTGTGAATTGTATATTTTATCACTATTTGGTTATGTTGAAAGGGGTGAATAAAAAATGCCAATAACTGATATGTATACAAATGGAAAGTACCTTGAAGAAAATCCATCGTGGGATGCGGAAGATTCGGAATGGAAAGCTGAACAGATTCACAAGATGATTGAAAGAAACAAACTTAAATGCAGCTCAATATATGAACTGGGTTGCGGTGGCGGGGATGTAATCCGATACCTTCAGCAAAAAATCGACAATGATTCCTGCATATATAGGGGTTATGAAATATCTCCGCAAGCATATGACATCTGTAAACCTAAAGAGAAAGATAATTTGCAATATTTTCTTAAAGATTTTTTGCTTGAAAAG
>JAFZMT010000217.1 GCA_017553245.1 Methanomicrobium sp. | reverse complement strand
GCACGAACGGCACGGGGCTGTCGCATTTACTGCGCGGTTCGGGCACAATCCCCGCGCTGCTGCTTGCGGCTGTAATCATAGCAATGCCCTTCCTCGTCCCCGACCTGAGTTACGGCTACGGCGGTCACAGTCTTGACGGCATGAAATGGGTAAGCATTCAATATCCCGATGATTACGAAGCGCTTGTATATCTTCAAAGCCTTGACCCGGGCACTATTTCCGGCATAGTCGAGGCTGAAGACGGCGACTACAAATACTACTCAAGAGTCTCATCGTTCACGGGAATACCCACGGTAATAGGAATGCCCTTCCATGAGGAGATGTGGCGCGGCAGTCCCGGGCATGTCGGAGAAAGGATGGGGGATGTCAGAAGAATCTATGAGAATCCCGATCTCTGTCTGAATCTGATGGCAAAATACGGCATGAGCCATATCTTTGTGGGGCAGTCCGAAAGGGATGTCTACAATGTAAATCTGCCGCTCGATAAGCTGACCGAAGTCTTCTCAAACGGCGGCACCGTAATATACAGGATCTGACCGCTTATTACGGCAATAAGACCGTGATCCCGCAACCGCGCCTTTGATTCCGCGGCGTAAAAGAGTCATTGGTCATTGCAAAAATCTTTATGTGCTTTCGTGTCGATTTAATATAGCACATCAATCACTGACTGATGAGTGATGAGGGAGCAGTTATAAGTCGGGAAAGGCATAAAGCCCCCCGTTTATGCCGACATTTCGTGAGATTCCGCCACGGCGGTTGATCATCTGTGTCAATCTGTTCCTGAATGAGGTGAGTTATGTCTAAAGTATACGCAAAATTTGAAGTTCCTGAAGAAATTCAGAACAAAGCTCTTGAGATCTTAGAACTTTCAAGAGACACAGGAAAGATTAAGAAGGGATCAAACGAAGCAACAAAAGCTGTTGAGAGAGGAGTTGCAATGCTCGTCTTAATCGGCGGCGACGTTGAACCCGAAGAGATTGTAATGCACCTTCCCGCACTCTGTGACGAGAAGAACTGCCCGTATGTAATCATCAACAAGCAGAACGATGTCGGTGCTGCAAGCGGTCTTGAAGTAGGCTCGGCAGCGGCGGCAATCGTCAAGCCCGGTAAAGCAAAGGACCTCCTTGACGAAGTTCTCGGTCAGATTGCCGAACTCAGAAAGTAAGGTGAATTATCATGGCAGACGCAACGCCGGCAGAAGTCATTGAGATTATCGGTCCTACCGGAATGCACGGTGAGGCATTTCAGGTAAAATGCCGTATTCTTGATGGCACGAACAAAGGAAGGATCATCACCCGCAACACCGTGGGTCCGATCCGTGAGGGCGATGTGCTTATGCTCATCGAAACCGAACGCGAAGCAAAGAAATTATCGAGGCGCTGAAAATGGTAGATTCATTCGTATGCACATTCTGCGGAGAGCCGATTGAGCCCGGAACAGGCAAGATGTATGTCAAGAAAGACGGCACCATCTTCTACTTCTGCAGCTCAAAGTGTCAGAACAACTACCGCCTCGGAAGGGTTCCGCGCCGCGTTACCTGGACAAAAGCAGGTCGAAAAGCTCTCGGCAAGGACTGATCCTAAATGGACAGGACATTCCTTATGATTAAGCCCGACGGCGTCCAGCGCGGACTCGTCGGTGAGATCGTTGCACGTTTTGAGAAGAAAGGCTTAAAGCTCGTTGCCGCAAAGTTCGAGTGCCTTCCCGAATCACGTGTAATGGAACACTATGCAGAGCATGTTTCAAAGCCGTTCTTCCCGGGACTTAAGTCCTATATCATGAGCGGACCGTGTTTCCTCATGGTCTGGGAAGGGAAGAATGTTGTTTCAATCACACGTCAGATGATTGGCGCAACCAACCCTGCCGAGGCTCTCCCGGGAACAATCCGCGGAGACTACGCGCTTGAGATTGGTATGAATGTAATTCACGGTTCGGACTCGGACGAGACTGCAAAACGTGAGATTGCAATCCACTTCAAAAAAGAAGAGATCACCTCCTACGAAAGAATAGACGAGAAAGTCCTTTACGAGTAACCGCATCGGGTAATGATGCCTGAGGCACTGACGTCTAAGGCATGACCTGCGGCAGTTTCGGTAACGGATATCCGTTCTTTCCCTTATCAGTAACCCAAATATCTTTTTTTATTATCGTTGTTCAACGGTTGTTTAACTAATCGTTTTCGTATTAACAGGTTTTTAACGGTTGTTTAACGGTTTTACAAATCCGTATTATTAATCGGTCTTACGATTTATTTTCTGAGTCCGTCAACTTCCTTGAATATACTCATGAAGAAGACAATTACGGGTATGATCTCAAGTCTGCCAATCCACATCGCGAGTATGAGGACTATCTTGCTCAGCGGCGTCAGCTCATTGTTGATAATTCCGGTGACCATTCCGTTGTTACAGGTGGCGGAGATGACGTCGAATAAGACATCGCTTGAATCCGACGCCATAGGCTCAAAGTGCATAATCAGGATTGCCGAGATGAAAATGACAAATATGTAGAGGAATATGATCAGCATATGCTTGGAGATTTCAAGTTCGGCATCGTTTTTTGAGATAGTCTTATTTCCGATGCGGAACGGAATTATCACATTCTGACTCTTGAATGAGCGCTTCAGCCACCAGACAATACCGCTGTATGCGATGCTTGCACGCGAGAGCTTGATACCTCCGGCGGTACTGCCCGAAGAGCCGCCTATGAACATGAGAACGCCGAGGACGAGGATTGTTACCGGCGCCCACAGCCCCGGCGATGTCGTCTGAAAACCGGTACTTGTGATACCCGAAACCGCCATGAAGATTGAGTATCTTACCGAGTCATAGATGTCCATCCTGCTTAAAAACAGCAGATCAAAGAGGATAATCATGAATCCCAGCAAAAGCAGGGTGAAGAGAAGTATTGATTCCTCATCCCTGAAGAGACTGACTTTGCGCTTGTAATACATGAGATAGTATATCTTGAAGGGCAATGCTCCGGCGATCATGACGGGGATAATCAGCATCTCAAGGATCGGGTTGTCATAGTATGCCAGACCCGCGCTGTGCACCGTGAATCCGCCCGTGGATATGGCTGTAAGTGCGATATTGACGGCATCCCAGACGGGAATGCCGGATAAGAGAATCAGCAGTATCGAGGCTGCGGTAAGGACAAGGTAAATCTTCCACATCTCGATTCCCTGTCTTGTGGCGCTGGGGACGAATGCCTCGGAGCGTCCTTCCGAGCGGTAAAAGCGCGACGGGTTAAGGCTTGTTCTTGAGAGCATTACGACCGTGAACGCGACAATACCCAGACCGCCGAGCCACTCCATGAGCGATCTCCAGAAGAGAATGGTGTAGGGGACGGCGTCGACATCGTCTATCATGGAGATTCCCGTATCCGTCCATCCCGACATTGCCTCAAAGACCGCATCCAGATAAGGCATATCGATGCCGAGGGTGAACGGAACGGCACTTACCGCGGCGCAGATTATCCAGATGCATGCGACCGAGCAGAGTGCATGGCTCAGCTGCGGCTCTTTGTCGCCTTTGGGAATGGTTATGAATACGGTTCCGATAAGGAAGAGAAGAAGAGGCACGGTGAGCATGGGCGCAACCATATCCCATTCCTGATAATAGACCGAGACAAAAACGGGAACAACCGTGGCAAAACTGATATAGCGCAGAACATTTCCGAGATCCTCCGCTGCCGCCGAAAAATGTTCCAGTCTGCCCATACAAAGCCACCAAACGATACGATATTAAAGTAAACTATCTGAAAATATAACTCTTGCTATCTCTGTTTTCGGACCGCAATAAAGTTTTGCCGCGTGAGAAGGGTTACTTTGAAAGATTGGAATATTTCTTTGAAAGATTGGAAGGATTGCGTTAATATTGCGATAAAAAAAGTGTAATTTGTCGGGTTAAGTTTGAAATTCTGTTTGGGGTTATGTTTGGGGGTAAGTTTTCGGGAATGTTTCGGATATTTGGGAGTGAATCCGCAATAATTGCGGATCACTTCTTGTTTGTCCAAAGACCGTGAACGTTACAGTATTCGACTGCTTTGGCATCGGCTTTGGCGTTCTTGAAGGTTGCATTGGGTGCATCGCCGGGTTTAAACCAGTGAATCGCCATATCCGAGCCGTCCACGATACCTGCGCATATGATGGAGTGTTCTTCCGTCATGGGATGGAGTGTTGAGCCGACAGTAACGGTTACGCCGCCGTCCGCCTTCTCGACTACCGGAACGTGCTTCTCGGTAGCGGAGTCGGCTGTCTTTGCCTCAAGAAGAGTCATCGGAGCGCCGCAGCAGACCAGCTGACCCTTTTTGCCGTCGAGAACAAGAACGGTGTTCCCGCACTTTTCGCATTTGTAAATTTCCTGATTTTTTGTCATAATATCATTCTTTGAATAATTCTTTGTGTTTTTTCACGATCTCGTCAACAAGGCGGTCGAGCATGCCGTATGCCTCCTCGTCGGGCAGTCCTTTGATGTAGACCGGCTCAAGAATCTCCGCGGTATTGTTCGGGAACATTCCTTTAAGGGTGTCAACCGCAGTTCCGCCCCATCCGAAAGAACCTATTATGCTGATGAACTTCGCCTTGGGTTTGAGGATATTGGCGATGAACGTCAGATTGGCTGCCTTCGGATGCGGTCCGAAGAGGACGGTGGGCGTCGCGATTATTATCGTTGCCGCGTCTATGAGGTCTGCCGCAAGTCTTCCCGTATCCGCCTTTCCGAGGTTATACGGTTTGACCGTAATGCCGTGCGCAAGAAGAGCGTCGGTGACATATGAGACCATCTTCTTTGTGCTGCCGTGCATTGAGATATACGGAATTATTACCTTGTTTGACACTCTGTCACTGCACCAGTCGTCATAGGCGTCGAGTATGGCGTCAACCGCCTCTTTTCCTTTGTACATCGGTCCGTGGCTGGGTGCAATGATCTCGGGGGCAAGCTCTCTTACGGTCTTAACGTTCTGCGCCGTCGGATACCTGAACGGCATCATAATCTCGGCAAAGTAGCGCCTTGCATTGACATAGTGGGTGTGCACATCCTCGATGAACAGCTCGGATGTCGCGTAGTGCGAGCCGAAGAGGTCCATGCTGATGAGCATCTTATCCTCGCGGATATATGTCATCATGCTGTCGGGCCAGTGAGACCACGGTATCTGAATGAATTCGAGCGTCTTGTCGCCCAGCGACAGGGTGTCGCGGTCGTTGATCGTCGAGATTCTGAAATCAGGTACCTGAAGCATGCTCTTTATGAGTTCTTTTCCCTTTTCCGACGTGATTATCTTGGCGTTGGGGAAGAGCTCAAGGAATACCGGAAGCGAGCCGGAATGATCCTGTTCGGCATGATTTATGATGATGTAGTCTACTTTCGAGACTCCCGAGCGGGCAATGTTTGTGATGAATTCTTCTTCGAATTCGGGATCAACCGTATCTATGAGGACGGTCTTTTCACTGCCCTCAATGAGAAACGAGTTGTATGTGGTGCCGTCGGGAAGCGGAAGCAGTTCATCAAATACCTGTCTGTCCCAGTCGAAGACGCCGATGGAGTATACGCCGTTGCAAACTTCTCTGACTACCATAATAATCACGTGTTTTTGTCGTGTTTCCGTTATACGCCGTTGCCGTTATACGGAAACAAAGCTTGATTTTCTTGCGCCGCAGATCGGACATACCCAGTCGGAGGGGACGTCATCCCATGCCGTTCCGGGGGCTACTCCCTTGTCTCCCTTTTCCTGTTCGTATACGTGTCCGCAAAGCATGCATTTCATTTTGTCTGCCATTTTAATCAGTCTCCTTTATTTTACTATTAACGATATTTTAATTTGAAATCTTTTGTCGTGACAATTATTGCCGGCAATCGATTTCCGTTGTGATCTGTTACGATTCTCCGGTTATGATTTGTCAGGATTATTCTTTTGTGACAATTCGTTTGAATTGTCTTTCTCCATGATTCATCAGTCTTTATGATTCAGTCGGCACTCTCGATTGAGACGAATCTGTCTTTTCCGACACCGCATCTGGGGCATTTCCAGTCGTCGGGAATGTCTTCGAACTTTGTGTCTTTCTTTATTCCGCTTTTGCCGTCGCCGTAACGTGAGTCATAAGTGTATCCGCATTTTTTGCATTTCCAGATGATTGCTATTTATTACACCCCCTGTCCGTAAGAACAGATAAGAGTTATTCTTGATGTTGTTACTATAATACTTTTCTTTAACGTTTTCGGGAACTCAATCCCACAACAAGTCAAGTTCTTCTTCCAATGGTGTATTGCATTCCGGACATACCGGTTTTGTATGCAGTGGTATCATTCTGCCACCGCAGTTCTCACACTTATGCGGGTATTTGGCAAATTCAGTGTAATATTCTTCCAATTCGATCCCTGTTACATAATCGGCACCTTCAAAAGGTAAAGCAACCGACCATCTGCCGTGTTCATTTTTCTTAGGCTTTTTGCCGTTAGGAACATACATCGTCAAATTCATACCGCTTGACAGATGACCGCAATCCTCACAACGAAGGATGACCATTGATGCATTTATTGCACCGTCTTCATGTTCCTTGAAGAAATCCTGAATTTCCTTGCCAAGTTCGCCCTTTTTTGCTTTTTGAACCGTCTCGGCATAAACCATCGGAAACATAAATCCTACTCCGGTTGAAGCCCCAAACGAATATCCGCATTTTGGACATCTATAAAAGTATCCTGCTCCCATTATGACCCTCCTTATTCACTGTCTCCTTACCCGCCCTCATGAACGGATATGTGATATTCTTCAGGATGTTCATATAATACTTTGCAGTGTCTTTTCGATAGGCAAAAAAGTGCAGAATAAGTGTGTAAAAAATGTGCATAAAGCGTATAATTCAGCGTTTACCGCGGATATGCTTTGTAATTTCCTGCTTGTTTCTGTCGTATTTTTCCTTCTCGGCTTTTCCGCTCTCCGCGGGGCTTGCGCCTTTGTCTTTACCGCTGTCGTCTTCGGCTTCTTCGCATTCGAGTTCGGCGGCAATCTCAATCGGGGAATCGACACGCTTTAATAGCATACGTATGCGGTCAAGCCTCTCCATGCCTATGAAGTGCTCAGCCATGACCCTTGCAAACGGCGACAGCTCGACTTTATCTCCTTTGACCGTGATATAGCCTGCCTTCTTAAGCAGGGGATAGACATCGTTCATCTCGCCGACCATGGTTGCGCACATGCGCTTGAGACCGTCGCTGTCGCCTCTGCACACGACCGCATGCGCGATATACTCCTCCGAGGATGCCTCGCTGTCGTAGACCGGCGCAACCTCCTCCATCTCTCCTCTC
>JAFZMT010000216.1 GCA_017553245.1 Methanomicrobium sp. | reverse complement strand
GTGAATACTGCCGCGGCAAGATATTCACGATAGATTCCTGCATTGACCATGAATACAACTCTGAATCGGCGGGGTGCGAATCATCCGACTCACGCGCCGTTTCCGTCAATATCGACGAGGATCTGCCCTGCGATTTCGCTCCGCCGCTTGAGACGCTCTATAACTTTCTGCGGCAGGATGAGGATGCCATACTTACCTTCTACGGCGGCGAACCCCTCATACGCGACGACCTTATCCGTCAGATAATGGACAATGCGCCGGTAAAAGAGTATATTATTCAGACTAATGCCGTGCTGTTAAACCGCCTCGAACCGCGGTATGTGAACAGGTTCAAATCCATCTTCGCCTCGATAGACGGCGACAGGAAGACAACGGATGCCAACCGCGGCGAAGGCGTCTACGATAAGGTAATCGCGAATCTGAAGGATGCCGTAAGAAACGGATACCGCGGCGAACTCATTGCCAGAATGACGGTCTCGGAGGTCTGCGACATATACGAATCGGTCAGATATCTCTCGGATAACGACGATTTTTCCTTCGGCGCCGTTCACTGGCAGATGGACTCGAATTTCTGGGACGATTTCGAACTCCGACCCGATTACGTGAGATGGCTTACGGAGAACTACAACCCCGGGATACGCCGGCTTGCGCAGTTCTGGACGGATAAGATGGAGTCCGACGGCATTGTCATGATGTGGTATCCGTTCGTCGATACCATGCAGGACATGCTCCTTGAGCGCGGGAGTTCGCCGCTGAGATGCGGCAGCGGATTTGCAAACTACAGCATTGTTCAGGACGGTCACATTGCGCCGTGTCCCTGCATGGCGGGGATGAAGGATTACTACTGCGGCGATATCGCGACATCCAGTCCGAAGAGCCTCAGAAAGATAGATATCGGCGGCGAATGCACCGAATGCGACATCCGCGACTTCTGCGGCGGCAGATGCCTCTATTCGAATATCACGATGCCGTGGTCAAAGGAGGGGCGCAGGCTTGTTTATGAGTCCGTCAAAAATCTCAAAGAGGCGATGGAAAGCCAGCTTCCGCGTGTAAAACGGCTCATTGCCGATAAAAAAATCACGATTGAGCAGTTCGATCACGTCAAATACAACGGCTGCGAGATCATTCCGTGATTCTTTGAAAAGCACTGCGACGACACGACGGCGACAATACGGCAACCGATAAATAAATAATTTTTCAGATTGGATTAAAGAGCAATGCAGGTCAACTGGCGCTATATCACCGCCTCACGAAATTCATTTGCGGCATTGTATGCGGCATGTGAAAAGAACGGCATCATACTTGAGCCGGTCGACGAACCCGAGGCTGATGTCACTCTTTACAGCCTCAATTCCATAAATGCGCCTCAGTATATCGACGAGATAAAGAATGCCGACTGCATCACGGTTGTCGGCGGACCTCACCCTTCGGCACTCTACAATGAAGTCCTCGAATACGCCGATTACGCCATAGTGGGCGAGGGTGAGTTTACCCTGCCGCGGCTCCTGAAGGCAATCGAGAAACAGAGCCTTGAAAGAAAAAGCCGCGGGCTTTCGCCGTTTGAGAAGACTGACGGCAAAGCGGTCATCCTCGACCCCTCGGATACTCCAAAGGGAGTTGCCACGAGATACGGCTACAAAGAGTGCGACACCTGCGTTTATCTGGACGCTTTTGAGCCGTTACCAAATTCAAGGGCTATATGGAACTATCGCGCGGCTGCCCGTTCCGCTGTGCATACTGCCAGACTCCGCGGCTGTTCGGCGGCAGAATGCGCCACCGCTCCATAGATTCGCTCGTGAGAGCCTCCAAAGCCTATAACGATCTGCGGTTTCTCACGCCGAATGCCCTCTCTTACGGCTCAAACGGGGTGACGCCGGCTTACGACAAACTCGAACGGCTTTTAACGGCGTTTGACAGTTCAAAGAATCTCTATCTGGGGACTTTTCCGAGCGAGTGCCGCCCCGAGTTCATAACGCAGGAGGCTGTCGATCTGATCAAGACCTACTGCTCGAACACGAAGATTCATTTCGGCGCTCAATCGGGAAGCGACGCGGTCTTAAGGCGGATACACCGCGGGCACACGACCGAAGACGTAATCAATGCCGCCGAACTCTGCCGCGATAACGGGATGACTCCGGTCGTTGACTACATTCTGGGACTGCCCGGGGAGACCGCGGATGAACAGATGCAGACCGTGGAACAGATAAAGTGGCTGTCGCGGTTCGGCAAGGTTCACGCACATTATTTTCTGCCGCTCGCGGGAACCGAACTCTACAATACCAGACCCGCGGAACTGATACCCGAAGTCAAGAGGACGCTCGGAAAACTCGCACTTTCGGGGCGCGTTACGGGCGCGTGGATAGATGCGGAGTTAAGATTTTTACGAAACAAGCACAATCAATTAGACAATGATGAAAATTCTGCTTCTCACTGATCTTCACGGTCAGTACGGCAAACTTGGATCTTTCCTTGAATTAGAGCCCGATCTGGCGTTTATTGCCGGCGATCTCACGGATATGGGACCCTGCGAACCCGTAAAGGAGTTCCTTGAAGAGTTCAACGTGCCCTGCTTTGCAATCCCGGGTAACTGCGATCCCAAAGAGATTATCGATACTCTCGAAGATTCGGACGCCATCTGCCTTCACGGTGCGTCCATGACCATCGGCAATGTCACGATTACGGGTATCGGCGGATCGAATACGACGCCGTTCAACACCCCGTTTGAGCTTACCGAGGAAGAG
>JAFZMT010000215.1 GCA_017553245.1 Methanomicrobium sp. | reverse complement strand
GGTCGTCGCATAGACGCCCATCTTGAGCCAGTTGTTGCCGTAGGACGGGTCGAGCTCGAGAGATTTGAGGTAACATCTCATCGCGTCGTCCATGCGTTTGAGCCTGAGCAGAACCATGCCTTTCCTGAAGACCGGCAGCGGATCCTGCGGCTTTGCGGCGATAACCTCATCGAAAGTCGCAATCGCCTGCGTGTATAGTCCCGCGTTTACCTGCGCAATTCCCTTGGAGAGAATGAGATCGGTCTCCTCGGGTGCAAGTCTGATAAGCATGTCATAATAGTTGATACTCTCGGCATACCTGTTGAGGTCGGTGAGGAGGTCTATAAGGTCGAGAATCGTGACGCGGCTTGCGGAGTTGAGCGCAATCGAGTCCTCGTATGCCAGAACAGCCTCGTCGAATCTTTCGGCGGCGGCAAGAAGTGCGCCCTTCTCCGCATAGAGTTCGGCGCACGGGTTGAGCGCTATAAGTTCGTCGTAGACTTTTACGGCATCGGCGGTACGGTTAAGACCCTTTAAGCACCGCATCTTGCCCGTGAGTGCTTCCTCGGACTTGGGGGACAGCGCAAGCAGTTTTCCGAAGATGTTGAGCCCCTCGTCGAATCTGCCGAGATTCTCATAGATTTCGGCAAGCCTACGCAGGACTTCGGCGTTATCGGGATCGACTCCGAGAAGTTTCCTGTAGTCCTTAGCCGCCTCGTCAAACCTCTCAAGTTTGGCAAAGCAGTCGCCCCTGCCGCGGAGAGCCACGGGGTCATTGGGCGCAACGGCAAGGTAACGCGTATAGCTTTTGAGTGCCTCCTCGAAGAGACCCATTTTCTTTTGTAAGTCGGCGATCTCCGGATAAACGCTCTCGTTGACGTTTCCGTCGCGGATGAGTTTGCCGTAAAGCTCGAGTGCGCCGTCGTAGTTGCGAAGTTCGGTCATCACCCGTGCTTTTGCATGTATCGCATCGGCATCGGTCGGGGAGAGCGCAAGGGCGACATCGAGCGAGTGATATGCGCCCTCGTAATCCTTAACGGACATCTGAACAAGTCCTTTGGAATACCAGAGTCCCGCATTCTCGGGCTTGGAACTGACAAGGTGGTCGTAGCAGGCGAGCGCCTCGTCAAAGCGTTCGAGTTTCACGAGAAGAACGGCTTTCTTGACCCAGATCTCTATCTGACTCTCGTCAAGGGCGAGAATCGCGTCGTAGTCCTCGAGAATGCCCTCGTTGTCGCCGAGAATCTCGTGGATGCCGGCGGTCTCGTATATGAGGTTGGTATTGGACGGGTCGCCCTGCCGCATCATCGAGAGGAGGAAGAGTGCCTCGTCATAGCGCTTGAAATCCTTTAAAATGAGGAATCTGTGGATTAATACATCCTGATTGCCGGGCATCATCGCAGAGAGTTTCTCATAGACCATGAGTGCCTTGTCGGCGTCCTTGCAGCCTTTGTAGGCGTCGGCGAGTCTCACGAGGTTCTTTGGCGAAAGTGCGTCTATTCCGCCGGCGCTCTCGAAGTCCGCGGCTGCCTGCGCCCATTTGCCGCTGTTAGAGTAGGTAATGGCGCGGTCTATGAGCGCATCCTTATTATTCGGGTTCAGCTCGAGAGCCTGCGTGTATTTGGCTGCCGCACGTGTGTATTCTCCGTTTGCGCTGAGCTGAGCGGCGGCGGCAAGCAGTCCTTCCTCGGATTCGGGATCAATCTGCGGCACTTCCGGCTCGGGAGGTGCAGGCGGTGCGGGAGGCTCTTCGATTTCGGGTTCGGCGATCTCGGGTGCGCTTTCGACAGCAGCCTCGGCAACGTCCCCGTCTGCCGCTCCCGCAGTATCGCCTATCAAATCCTCCGCCTTTATCGTAGGTGCGGCTGAACCCGAGACCGACGGGTCCATGTCGCCGGCGAGGATGCTTGCGAGAAGTGCATTATCCTCACTGCTGAATTCGTCGCCGAAGTCGGGAACGCTTCCCGATTCTGATGCGGATGCGGGCGAAGGCTCGGGTTGGGGTTCGGGTATGAGGTCAGCCGCATCGCCGCCGGAGGCATCGGCAATCTCCGAATCGGGCACGGCTGTATCCGCATTCTCTTCGCCGAAGTCCTCCGGCATCTCGTCAAAGATTTCGGTTTCGGCGTCGCAGGACGTAAGCGAGCCGATATCGTCAAGGCTGTTGAAGTCGATATCGGCGGAACCGTCATCGACGGGTCCTTCTTCTTCCTCCGCCGCGTTTTCTGCCGGAATCTCTTCGGTTTCGGGTAAGGGTTCACCCTCGCCGATGTCCAATTCGTCGCCCGCGTCAAGATCGATGTCAATCGGCAGTTCTTCGGCGGTATCGGCGGGCAATACCTCATTCGTATCAAGAGTATCGAGGTCTATTATCTCACCCGCGTCCAGGGATCCCGAGCCGGTATCCGCTTCACCTGCATCACCCGCATCTGCCGTTTCAATCGATTCGGGACCCATTCCCGTGAAATCAAACTCAATCTCGCCTTCCGCGGATACCTCGGGGGCGGAGTCGGGCAGACCGTCATCGATCTCCGGTATCTCCGAATCAAGGGATTCAAACCCGCCGCCTTCGGTAATGAGACCGTCACCCGCATCATCCGCCGTGACAGGCTCCGTTAAGTCGTCGGTTGCGATCTCGCCTTCGACCGTGAAGTCTTCGGAATCGCCGTCCGAAAACTCCTCGTCAATCGATAAGGGAACGGCTTCTTCGTCCCCGGAGAAGGCATCGTCTATTGAGAAATCCTCGGGCAGACCGGCGCTTGAGACCTCGTTGCCCGTGGCGGCATTTTCCGATGCGGCAGCGCCCGCAACAGGAACTTCCGTGCCATCGGTATCGTCAAGTGAGAGCAGGTCTTCGTCGTTGACGGGGACTGTCTCCGAAACATCCGATGCCGTAAGGTCGGGCTCAAAGCCCGCGTCTGCCGCATCCTCCGCAGGCATCTCCGGCACGTTATCCGATGCGGCAACGATATCGGCTGTATCTGCCGTATCAGTCATATCCGCGATTTCCGTCTCATCATCGACAAGAGAGAGCAGGTCTTCATCGGCGACCTCAACCGCGGGGATATTTTCGGCTTTTGTTTCTGTTTCGGCTTCCGCAGCCGCTTCGGAATCGGCGGTCACGACCTCGGGTGTGACGTCAATAATGAGATTGCCGTCGGCGTCAGTCTCGACATGCATCCCGTCAGAATCTTCGGCTTCGGCTGTCTCTGATGTCGCTTCCGCTTCGGCAGCACCGGTGGCAGCGGCGGAATCGGCGGCACCTTCGGAAACATCGGCAGTATCCGTAATCCCGGGAATGGGAATATCGGGGACGGAATCGAAGTAGCCAGCATCTTTGCCGCCGCAACCGTTAAAGACGATATTGCCGTCGATACCGTATGCCCACTCCATCATCTCGCATATTTCCATGTATATTGAGTGAATCAGAGCGGGATCTTCGGGAACGCGGACGCTCACCGTCTTATCCTCGGCTTCCGCGTAAAGAGCGCGGTAACTTGAAAAAACGCCGTTTAAGTCCTTATCCGTTGCCGAATCGAAAGATATTGTATATTCGGCAGGCAACAGGTATCCGCCCTCGCTCTCAAAATAACGCAAAACCGTAATCTCTGCCATATTATATTCAGACCCTCTCTATTCGCCTTCTGCCGCCGCAAAAAGTATACTTGACATAATTATCTTTGTCTATACTATTTAGCTTATCTATCGTGTCCATTTTGCCAAAATGCAAAGACTTTACTTAAGACTTCTTATATGTCCCGCATTCGTCTTTTGCAGTC
>JAFZMT010000214.1 GCA_017553245.1 Methanomicrobium sp. | reverse complement strand
TCCTCCCAAAGTTGTAATGAAACACCTGCGGCGTAAAAAGTAATCGTGTGAAATAATATTTCCCGAGCGGTGCGGGGTTCTGCGGATATGTGTAAGGGGGCATCGGCGCTGTCTTCTCCGTCAACATTTTTACGTACGAAAAAATGCGGTGAGAGTACACTTTTTCGAGGGATCTTTTTTTTCCGGTGTTTACGTCGATATTTTTGAAAAATGCGCATGCATAGGTGAGTAATTTTCGGCATGTTCCCCGCACGTATTTAAACCGACTCTCAAAACTTTTCCAAATTCCTTTTTTTCAAGACTTCCTGAGTCCTGTTCCGAAACCCCAATACAGGGACTCCTGTTCCCGAACACCTGTTCAAATACTCACTGCAACATCGATTACCAAGATTCATACATTCAAAAAACGAAGATTATTCAAGTTATGTTCATAGGCATTGATCACGGAACGACCGCAATGCGTTTTGCGTCGGGCAAAAATCATTTCAAAATATCGCGCAGGGACGCAATATCCTTTGAGTACGCTCAGCTTGAGGAACTCTGTCCAATCGATGAGATTGAAGGTATCGCCGTCTGCTACTCAATGGGGGATGCAATCTCGGAGATAACCGACATCAGGGCTGTCAAAAACCGCGGCATCGTCACCCGCGAAGGTGCGGGGGAACACATCGGCGGCGGCACCAAGGTCTATGACGAGATAGCCCGCAGCGGCATTCCCGCGGTGGTCATCCCCGGCATTCACAGAAACTCCCCGACCGACCCGCGATTCAAGGTATACTCGCATCAGACAAGCCCGGAAAAACTTGGCATCGCATATGCCGTTACGAAAGACCTCGGCGGCGACGTCATAATTTCGGATATCAGCTCGAATACGGTCTCGCTCCTCGTCAGCGGCGGTAAGGTCGTCGGCGCTTTCGATGCCTGTATATTTGCGCCCGGCACCACCCACGGCGCCATCGACGTCGACGGAATCAGGAAGATAGACAACGGCGAATGGAGCGCAAACGACGCGTTCATGCACGCCGGCGCCGGCGAAAACGTCCCGAAAGAGCTTCAGAACAGCACGGTCGCCATGTTTGCGGCGATGGAGTGCGCCTCTCTTAAACTCCTCAACCGCAATGCAAAGGTCGCACTCGCCGGAAGTCTCGCGCCCGTAGTATACGGCGAAATCGAGGAACTTCTGGGCGAAAAGGTCGCGGTCTATGACGAATGGTGTGCGGCATCAGGTCTTTCCATGATCGCCGAAGACGTGTTTTCGGGCGCAAAAAGCATTCTCGGTCTCAATGTAAAACTCTGAAACTCAGAAATTTCAGAAACTTCGAGCACCTTAAACTCGGAAAAACCTTATTTTACTTTTTTTCCAACATTAATGCATGAAAAGATGCATGAATACAAAGTTTGCCGCAGTAATCATACTCATTGCCGTTACGATGGCGGCACTGACCATGACCGCGGGGTGCACCGCCGCATCGAATTCGCAGAATCCCCAGAATGGCGCTGATATCACGGGAAATCCCTCATCCGCGCAGGACGTGACCGGCGGCGCATCCGCCGCAACCCCCGCAGTTCCCGTATCGCAGGACAGAATCAAGGCGACATGGGTATCCGTCGGAAAAGTCGCCAAGTTCGACGATAACCGCTACACGCTTGAATACTCCTTTGTCGACGGCGGCAGGGGCATTCTGATATTCTACGACAACGGCGACAAATATCTCTTCGAAGAACCGTTCGGCTGGGAATACGCGGGTGCGGACAATGCAACTGGTGCGCAGGTCTACAGAATAGAGTATTTCGCAAAATTAAACGGATTTACAGATGAGGTAAGACTTTTGCCCGACGGCAAAACGCTGACCGACTCAAACGGCATTAAATATGCGATGTCAAAACTCTCGCAGGCATTTGCAGGAGAAGGCGGCAAATCTGAAAAAAGTGAAAATTATATCCAAATCCTGTAAATTCCAATTAAGACAAAAAAATCTTTTTTTTAAACTTATGCGGCTTTAAAGTTTTAAAGAATATATTGCTCTTAATAATGCTGATTCTCAGAATAATGCCAATTCTCTGAATAATGATAACGTTCTGAATAATGCTGATGTTCTGAATAATGCTGATGCTCTGAATATGTTAATTCTTTGAATAATGCTTATTCTATGAATAATGCTCTGAAAAAAAGTATTTTGGAGTTGGTTTGATTTAGTGGGGATTTTGCGGATTCTTGTATTATCCGTTTACATCATGGGTGGCATACCGCCGCCCATTCCGCCCATGCCGCCGCCCGGCATGCCTTCGGGTGCGTCGCCCGCGCCCATCTTCGAAGCCGCGATTACGTCATCGATTCTTAAGATCATGATTGCCGCTTCTGCAGCGGATGCGATTGCCTGTGTCTTTACGCGCATGGGCTCGACAACGCCTGCCTTAAGCATGTTGACCGGCTTGCCCTCGTAGACGTTAAGACCGAATGTCTTGCTGTCCTTCTTTCCTTTCTCGTGCTCTTTGCGGAGTTCACCGATCATGTCAATCGGGTCAAGACCCGCATTCTCGGCAAGTGTGCGCGGAATGATCTCGACGGCATCCGCAAACGCATTGATTGCAAGCTGTGCGCGTCCTTCCTGTGTGGCTGCAAACTCGTGGAGTCTGAGTGAAATCTCAACCTCGGGTGCGCCGCCTGCCGCAACGAACTTCTTGTCCTCGACCGCAACCGAGACAACGCGGAGAGCGTCCTCGAGTGCGCGGTCAAGCTCATCGACAACATGCTCGGTTCCGCCACGGACGATAAGCGTGCACGCCTTGGGGTTCTTACAGCCCGTGACAAAGATCATTTCCTCGCCGCCGACCTTCTTCTCTTCTACAAGTCCTGCCTTACCGAGTTCGGCGGCACTGATTGCATCGATTGATGAGATGATGGTTGCGCCGGTTGCGCGTGCGAGTTTCTCGAGATCCGACTTCTTTACACGGCGGATACCGAGGACTTTTGCCTTTGCGAGGTAGTGCTGTGCGATATCGTCGATACCTTTCTGACAGACAAGGACGTTTGCGCCCGACTTTACAATCTTGTCGACCATCGACTTGATCATGTTCTCTTCTTCGTCAAGGAACATCTGGAGCTGGTCGGGTGACGTGATTGAGATCTCTGCGTCGACCTCGGTCTTCTTGAACTCTACAGGTGCGTTTAAGAGGAGAATCTTTGCGTTCTTGACCTGCTTGGGCATGCCCGGGTGGACACGCTCTTTGTCGATTACGACACCCTCGATAAGCTCGGAAGCGTCGATTGTGCCGCCGACCTTCTTCTCGACCTTTACGAAATCGGTGTCTACGGTGCCGTCTTCGTCGGCGACCATCGTGATTGCTTTGACGACAAGTTCATTGAGTTTCTCTTTTGCGGCCTCGGCGCCCTTGCCGGTCATTGCCGTTCCCGAGATTGCCTTGAGCATTGCAATGTCGGTCGGCTTTACGTCGATTGCTATTGATTTGATGATTTCCTGTGCTTTGTCAGCCGCAAGTCTGTAACCGTGTGCGATTACGGTGGGGTGCACGTCCTGCTCGAGGAGTGTCTCCGCCTGCTTTAAGAGTTCGCCGGCGATGACTACGGCGGATGTTGTTCCGTCGCCGACCTCGTCGTCCTGTGTCTTTGCGACCTCGACCATCATCTTTGCCGCGGGGTGCTCGATATCCATCTCTTTGAGGATGGTTACACCGTCGTTTGTGATTACAACGTCGCCGATGGTGTCGACGAGCATCTTGTCCATGCCCTTCGGACCGAGTGTCGTACGAACTGCGCCCGCAACCGCTTTAGCTGCCGCGATATTTCCGCTCTGCGCATCGCGTCCGCGTGTGCGCTGGCTTCCTTCTTTTAATATAAAAATTGGCTGTCCGCCAAGGTTTGCTGCCATTGATTATATTCTCCTAAAATTATCCTAAAAAAGTGGTTTGTAGTTCTATATAAAAGTTATGTATTGCTTTTGTTCAATACATGAAAGCGGCGTAAAACAGGCGGGATGAAGAGACCGTTTATCCCGCGACCGCCTTTGACGGTCTACGATTCATCGATAAGCGCGATGAGTTCGGAGCCGTTGTCGAGAGTTCCGAGTTCCTCTTCGCTGATAATGAGAGTCCTGCCTATCTTCTTGCGCTTCTGGTAATCCGTGAGCACGCAGACGGCTTTCGTGTCGATGATATCGGATATGTTTCCTATAAGTGCGGCGCGCTTGAGCGCTTTCTGCGAACTGCCGTATCCGGTGAGGATTGTGGACTCTTCATAGAAGCAGAGCGCCTCGAAGGGTG
>JAFZMT010000213.1 GCA_017553245.1 Methanomicrobium sp. | reverse complement strand
GCACGGCAGCTACGATGAACTGATGGCAAAGAAGCTCTACGACTTCAATATCGAGGTCACGGGCGACGACTTCTACAAGTCCTTCGAGACCAAGAAGAAGGCAGTCACCGACATGAAGATCAAGTGGGAAGACGGCTCGTTCAGCTACCTCAGACTCTTCCAGACTCCGATCCTCAACGACAATGGCGAGATCGATGTCAACTACTACATCTATCAGGACTTAACCGAGATAACCGAGCAGCTGGAGTCCATAAAGACGCTTCAGCAGCGCACGGATGCCATCGTTCAGGAGAACCCGATGCCGATTGTCATCTGGAATACCGACCTGAAAGCCGAGGTTACAAACAAGGCATTCCTCAAGCTGTCGGGATACACGCCTGAGGAGGCAGCCAACCTTACAATAAAGGACATGGTCTATCTCAAGCAGGCGGGTAAATCCGTCAAGGAGACAATCGAGACCAAGACGGCAAGCCACGGCGAAGCGGCGGTCAGATTCCCCAGCGGCGACAAGGATGTCGAGAGATACAACATTCCGCTCCTCACAGCCGCCGGCAAGGTGGACAGTATCCTTTCGGTCTACAACGATATCACCGAACTGCGCAAGGAGATCGACAACTCCGCAAGACTCCAGAAGCGTGCGGAAGCCTTCGTCAAGAACAACCCGCAGGGTATTGCGGTGCTTGCGGCTGACAAACACAGACTCGACCTCAACAAGGAATACGAGAGAATCTGGCACGGCAGCTACGATGAACTGATGGCAAAGAAGCTCTATGACTTCGATGTCGAGGTCAGCGGCGCCGACTTCTACGAGTCATTCAACTCCAAGAAGAACGAAGTATCCGATATGACCGTAAAGTGGGAAGACGGAACAAAGAGTTACCTCAGACTCTTCCAGACGCCTATTGTTGACGACAAGGGCGAGATTGATGTCAACTATTACATCTATCAGGACAGAACGCCCGAGGTCACTCAGAGCGAATACATGGATGTCCATGTCCAGCGTATAGCCGCAAGCCTTGAAGCCCTGGCAACAGGCAACAAGGACGGTCTGCAGATTGATGTCAACGACGCCGACGCATACACAAAGGAGATGCGTGCGCAGTTCCTCGAGATCTTTGATTCCGTCCAGCGCCTCAGACAGGTCCTTGCAGGTGTCATCTCCGATATCGAGAAGCTTGCGAATGCAGGTATTGACGGTAAACTCGAATACCGTATCGATGCGGACGTCTATCAGGGTCTCTTCAACATGCTCGGTCAGGACTTAAACAAGCTCATGGAGGCTGTATCCACACCGCTGAACGAGGCAATGCAGATCTCGGAGTTCTACGCGGCAGGCGACTTCTCAGCCAGATTCTCGGAGGATATCGCGGTAAAGGGCGACTTCGACAAGTTCAAGCAGTCGCTTAACAATATCGGCGAGAAGGTCTCGGAGAATGTCCGCGAGTCCAACAAGGTCACAATGCAGGTCTCACAGACCTCCGGCGAGATCATCAAGGGAACCGACGAGATTGCAAAGGCGGCGGAGAGCGTTGCCGGCGCAAGTCAGAGGGCAGCCGACCTTACAACCGCACTCTTCCAGAGCATAGAGGAGATAAGCAACCAGATATCCGACCTTTCGGCATCCAACGAGGAGATTGCAAGTACCTCGCAGGAGGTCTTCAACGCGGCGAATCAGGTTGTTGACATCGGTAAGGAGGCACAGTCACTCGGTAACGATGCAAACATAAAGATGAACAATGTCGAGAAGATTGCAAGCGGCAGTGTCCAGAGCATCTCCGAGCTTTCCGAGAAGATCAAGGAAGTCAGCAATGTCGTAAGGATGATCAATGCAATCGCGGGTCAGATCAACCTGCTGGCACTGAATGCGGCTATTGAAGCGGCACGTGCCGGTGAACACGGTCGCGGATTCGCCGTAGTCGCAGGCGAGGTCAAGAACCTTGCGGCAGAGGCGCGTGCGGCAACCGAGACGATTGAGAGCGTGGTCTCCGTAGTCCAGACCAGCAGCGAGAAGACCGCAGAGGCAATCATCGCTGCCAACAAGGAGATTGTCGAGGGTGTCGACAGCGTCAACAAGACAATAGTAGCGCTCAACACAATCATTGCGAAGTCCGGTCAGGTCACCAACGATATCGGTGAGATTACCCGTGCTATCGAGGATCAGGCAAACATCTCCAACAACATCGTAAAGGCTGCCGATATCGGTACCCAGAAGACCCGTGAGGTTCAGAAGGAGACCGAGGAGCTTGCCGCACTTGCCGAGGAGGAGAGCGCTTCCATTGAGGAGATCTCCAGTGCAATCCACGAAGTCGGTAACCTTGTCAAGAACCTTGAGAATGCGAATGCAAAGTTCAAGTGCTGAAACACCACTTGAATTTTCATTTTAATTCGTAAAACAGGAGGAGGTACAGTGATAGATATTGTGCAGTTTGAGATATCCGGCGTAAATTATGCTCTGGATATCCAAATGACAAGAGAGATCGTGGAGATGATGCCTATTACTCCCGTGCCGCGTGCACCCGAGTATATCGCCGGAATCATCAATCTTCGCGGTGAGATTACCAATATTCTCAGTCTGAATTATCTCATGGGTCTTCCCGTGGAAGAGCGTGACGACAAGAAGATTATCGTTCTTGCGCCGGACGCGACCGAAGGTTCCAATGTCGGTCTTATCGTTGACGATGTTCACAGTGTCCGAAGGATCTCGGAGGATTCGGTGGATCAGATAGATAATTCACTCTCGCGTGAGGCATACGTGAAGGGCGTTATCAAAATAGGGAAGGAAGACGGCGGCAAAGATGAGAACAGCGGCGATTATCTGATTATCTGGGTGGATATCGCAAAGATTCTTTATGATATTCTGGTTCGCGGTAACAACAGCAACGGCGCCGCAAAACCGGCACAATCTCCCTAATCTGCTTTTTAATACTCACGATATTTTCCTTTTTTGTGTTTTCAGGTTACTGAATTACTTTTTGCCGACTTACATTTTGTCGACCGTATTTCATCGCCCGCGGTCGCACCCGTTTTATATTATTTTATATCTTGACGGCGAATAGTTAGTATCTGATTAAAGGAATCGATAATATGGACAGCGAGACTGCGGATATTATTAAGAAGGGCTTTGATGCCATAGTAAGCGAGATTGACGCGGGTAAAGCCAAAGCCGATGAGCTTTCGGAAGAGGTGAAGAAGAACCGTGCGCAGCTTTTAAGCGCCATGGGTAAAACTGCGGCTCCGCTCGCCGCGAAGATGGGCGTTAATCTTCTCATACGCGCCAAGACGGGTGCGAACGGCGATATGTACGATCAGGTTTATTCCGATGAGAAGATGTTCATTCTCGGCAAGACCGATCCGATGCCGTATCGTCCCGACGATATGACGAAGAAGGTGGATACACAGTTCTGTGCCCTCTCGGAGAAGGGTGTGTTCTCCGAGGTTATGTATACGAATACCGGGTTTATGACGGATTCGTATATCCGCGAGATAAGCGCGGAAGAGGCTTTCGATCTCTACGGTTTTGATATCATGTTCATGCTCTACAAGGCGTTCGAGCAGTATCTTAAGAGAAGCGACGATCTTGTTTCATCTCTTGAGAAGACACTCGCGTATGTCTTCAAGGACGAAGAAACTCAGTAACCGAACTCAATACCCAAACTAAGCAACCAAACTAAGCAATCAAACTCAATAACTTTTTTGGCGCAGCCGGTTTTGACTCAATTCAATTCGATAATTGTCTGAAATTGTCAGAAATAATCCGGAATAATCTGATATTGTCTGAAATAATTTCAAAATAATCTCGAATAATCTCAAAATACTCAAAGAATTCAAAAAAACACTTAAAAGGAGTGGGCCCGGTGCGACTCGAACGCACGACCTCCCGGTTATCAGCCGGGTGCACCACCGACTATGCTACGGGCCCTTTTATGTTGCCTAATAAACTTGGCGTTTGTCATTATTATATGTTGTGTATTGATTCCGCGAGCCTTTGCGGTATCGGATAATCCGATATTTCACTGCAATTCGAGGATCATCTCGGGATGGCGGGGGACTTTCGGAACGAAATTGAGTTTCCGATACAGGGGGCGTCCCTCGTCCGTCGCCGTCAGTTCCAGATAGGAGAGATCGAGTTCTTTGCTCTTCGCTATTACCTGATTTAAGAGCGTGGTTGCAAAACCGTGATGTCGGTATCTCTCATCGGTAAATACATTGAGGATAAGCCCCGTTTTACCCGTCGCAAAGAGCTGGTTTGCCGGCTTTTCCTGAACCAGCAGGAAGACCGAGGAGTAGATGTGACCGTTTTCTTCGGCGATATACGCAAAGAAATCCTCGTTTAAGTGCTTTTCGTAGAACTTGGGCAGCTGCGACCTTATCTTATTCAGCAGGTCTTCGGACATCTCGCCGTATTCAAGATGAAGATAATCAAGCCTCTGCCTGACAAGTTCATCGATATCCGATTTATCTGCCGTTCTCAAATTCATAACTGTCACGACCGCGACGCATTAATTGCAATAAGAATAGATAGCTGCGGGATATAAAAATAGCTTTGCATGTTATCTTACCCGTATCCCGTAAATGAAAGAAGACGAATGAGATTAAAGAACGGATAGACAGAACTGAATGATGTGAAATAATTGTATTAATTTCCAAGAACTGAAAGAACGTAAGAAGAAGGGATATTACCTGAAACTTCCTTTAAGGAAATCTGCGGGTGAATACTCTTTGTATTCGGCAAAATTGCCGTTATGCACATTACGGTAACAGACATCGTCTGTTTGGGTGTCTGTTCAGGTATTTGGTTTGATATTCGGTGTGGTTATTTGTGGTTATGAGTTTGAGTTCTGAGTGATTATCGTTCGGTTTAATGTTTTTTAAGTTTGTGTCTGTATTGTCGTGGTTTGTGTAAATTCACATTATCGAAGGTTTAAATTTCCGCTTATCATCGGGAATGCATTTTGAGCAGATGCACCTTTGTATCTTCAGTGCACTCTCTGAATAATAATGACGGGTGCGGAGTATATAAATGAATGAAATCCCTGCGCACATGTCATATAACAAACCGGTTAAACGGTCGGCGCATTTATTCAGACAGGTATAGTGGATATGTCGTTTGGGATAAGAACCGATTACGATGACAAAATGAGAAAGGAACGAAAAATGTGGGGGTAATTACGGGGATAACCGCGCCGTAACTGCCGGAAACGCCGTCGCCGTTTATCACTCAAAGATGAATACGTCCTCTATCTTCGCATCAAAGCGGCGGGCAATCTTAAATGCGAGATCCAGCGACGGCGAATACTTATCCTTCTCGATTGCGATAATGGTCTGACGGGTAACGCCCACATCGTCCGCAAGATCGCCCTGCGTCAGATTGAACTTCGCACGAAACACCTTAATCTGATTCTTCATCGCCCTCATACCCTGCATACATTTTGGTGTAATAAACCCTGAATATCGCATAAATCAGGAGCATGACCGCAAGATTGATCAGAAGCGGCATTGCCATATGAAGCATCTTGGCTCTGAAGAAATCGTTGTCCATGCTTAAGACCGCGGAGAGGTTGGCAACCGAGATTGCAAAAAGGATTACCCACGTAATCTGAAGGGAGCGGGTTGCCGCCTTCTCGTTGATCTTTGAGATGAGTTCGTCCGTAATCAGGGCGTCGTCAATCTTAGCCCTCAGAATGTAGACGGTTATCGCCGCAATTATGACGGATGCGGTCACCGCGGGCATTGCCGCCGGCATTCCGCAGGATATCGCAAAGTAAATGATTACGGCGACGACCAGCACAATCAGCGAGGTAATTATGTAGAATGTATTTCTCTTCATATCGATTCTCCGTCTGTCCGCTTAATCCGCCCTCAGCGCCTCTATGGGGTCCATGTTCGATGCCTTCCATGCGGGATAAACTCCCGAGATTACACAGATGATAATGCCTATGAGGATGCCGTATGGGATGTGAATCAGGCTCTCCGGCGTAAAGAAATACTCTGTGGTCTCGAGCAGGACGCTTGTCAGCACAAAACTGCTGAGAAGGCTTACGAGCGCACCGAATCCCGAACCGATTAAGCCCAGTATTGCCGATTCGTAAAGAAACATCCTTCTTATCTCCGAGCGGCGCGTGCCTATACTCCTGAGAATACCTATCTCCTTAATCCTCTCGGTAACCGACATCAGCATGACATTGAATATCGAGACCGCCGCAACCAGAAGCGATATCGCACCGATTGCCGACATGAAGGCGATGATTATGCCGATTGTGGACGAAATTCTCTCGATAATCGAGCCCGAATCCATGATTCTTACCTCATCCTTGCGGTAGTTGAGCGCATGATCCAGTTTATCCTCAAGATCATCGATATTTTTGAGATCGGCGACGACGATGTTGACCTGATCGTATTTTCCTTCGCCGCCGTAGTAGTTGGTGAACCATTTCTCCATCGCAATTATTGCGTTATCGGAGTTTAAGTCCATGGACATGCCTCTCTCCTTGAGAATGCCTGCCACGCGCACCGTTGTCTGAGTGACGTCTTCCTTGTCCTTATCGCCTATTTTTATCCTGCTGCCGACTTTCAGCTTGTAGCGTTCGGCAAGCGAGGGTCCGATAACGACGCTGCTCAGCGACGTCGGATAATCGCCGGTATCGACCTCGACGAGATTTTTAAGGACGTTCATGTCGAGAGCATAGATGGTTGCCCTGCCCTCGTCGGAACCCACGTATATCTTGTCGGAATCGGAATACATGGCTATTACAAGATTCTCCGTGCCCGCCACCTTCTCAATCTTCGCAAGCTGTCTCTGGGAGATGTAGTCATCGTCGTCGCTTGCGCCGCCTCCTCCGAAACCTCCCCCGCCACCGCCGCCGCTCTGCGGAGACAGCATGATGATGTTGCCGCTTGCGGATAGGTCTGCCGTGACCGACTGCGTCATATTCGCTCCCAGAATGCCGATGGAGGTAACCGCGACCACACCTATGACAATGCCGACGGCGGCAAGCAGACTCCTTAAGAAATGGAGTCTTACGTTTCGCACTGAGAGTTCAAAGAAGATGTCATCAAGAATTATCATTGAATTTCTCCTCTATGATGTGTCCGTCCGAGAAGAGTATCTGGCGTTTTGCGAAAGCCGCCGTCTCTTCGTCGTGCGTTACCATGACTATGGTTCTTCCCTGATTGTTCAGGTCTTTGAGCATGTTCATGACCTGAATACTTGTCTTCGAGTCGAGATTTCCGGTAGGCTCGTCGCAGAGAAGGATGGTCGGATCGTTGACGAGCGCCCTTGCTATAGCCACTCTCTGCTGCTGACCGCCGGAGATCTCCTTGGGTTTATGCATGATCCTTGAGGGTCCCAGACCCACCATCTCCAGCAGTTTTTCGGGGTATCCAGTCGTGTCGCGCTTTTTGGTCTTGAGTATCAGCGGATACTCCACATTCTCGCGAAGGTTGAGCAGCGGAATCAGGTTGAACTGCTGAAAGATATACCCTATCTTGTCGCGCCTTAAGTCGGTGAGCTGATCGTCGTTGAGAAGGCTTACGTCGTTTCCGTCTATGTAGAGTTTGCCGGAAGTGGGCACGTCAAGGCATCCGATCTGGTTAAGGAGTGTGGATTTTCCCGAACCCGACTGTCCCATGATGGCGACGAACTCCCCTTTATAGATCTCAAGGGATACGTTGTTCAGCGCAGTCACGGTATCGGTCGGAAGAACGTAGATTTTAGTCACATTTTCCAGTTTTATGACCGGTTCTTCTTTCATATTGATCACCCGCGACTTTCAGTTCTTCTTATTCATCCGGTTCTTTACCGCATCCGTTGCCTTTGTGATATAGCCCTTCTTCCATGCCACCGCGACCGCGCCGACTATGATTATCAGTATTATCAGTTCGGTTATCGGTAATCCGCCGCCGCCCATGCCTCTCATCATTCCCATGGGTCCGCCTCTGCCGCCGCCGTTGGGCGGGAAATTGCCTTTGACGTCGCCGTTTCCGGTTGCGTCAAACCCGTTCTGCGAACCGCCGTTTATTGTCTCGGTCTTGGAATAGGTGTTGCCGGATGCGTCCTTGTAGGTGATGAGCACGGGGATTTCTTCGGCATCGGATTTGAATGTGAGTTCAAAGCTTGAGAAGTCGTCGGAGTCAAGCGAGCCTATTACATAGGTCTTATACGGGTCAACGGGGACTGCGGGTGAACCGACGGTAAGCATGACGGATTTCGCGTCCTCGATTCCGGCATTGGTTATGTCGCCGGAGAGTGTCTTATATGAGCCGCTGTCCTTAATCTCGACATTGTTGATAATCGGAATCGGCGATTTCTTGCTCTCGCCGAAGACTACGGGTAAGCTGAGTTCGGACGTGTGCGTGGTCATGCCGTTTCTGTAGGTTGCGACAAAGGTCATTGTGCCCTCGGATACGGGCGTTACCTCAAACTCCACGTTTGCCGAGGCACCTGCGTCAAGTCCGCCTATGAACTGGCTTGTCTGTGTCGTTGTGACATCGCCCTTTACCTCAACGGTTACACCCGAGACCGCACCGTCTCTGGGGTTGCCGACGCGGATATTTATCTTCTTGCTTATGCCTTCCTGATAGTAATCGGGTGCGTTGAGCGCCGAGATTACAAGCCCCGTGTTCTCTATCTTAACGGGGATATTGTAGCTTATACTGTCCGAGCCTTTCATATCGAGATAGAAGCGCGGATAATAGATTCCGTCCGGCGATGTTGCCTTGACATAGAAGACGTATTCAATCTCATTGCCGGCGCCTATGAAACCTGTTGTGTCATAGGCATCGTCGTTTAATATTTGAACGTCTTTTGAGAAGAGTTCGGCACGCTGGTACTGAACGCTTGTCGTGCCCGTGTTCTTTACCTTGACCGTGATTGTTCCCATGTCGCCGTACATGAAGACTGCCGGGTCGGATGAGACTCCGGTGATTGCAAGGTATGATGAACCCGACGATTCGTCTGCCGATGCCGTGCCTGCAATGGTCGCAAGCAGAATCATAAAAATAATTGCGAGTATTTTATTCTGAATTTTCATGTTTTGCCCTCAAATGATGGAGAGTCTGTTGTTTATTTTACTTCTAAAACGTATAGTAAATTTTACATTATGTAATATATATGTTACCTATACGACAGGTTAAATGCGCAAATGTGAGCGGAAAAATTCACGGAAACGTGCATAAAAGCGCTCAAAAAGTGTATACAAAGCGCACAAAAAACGCACAAAAATGTGAAATGCAAAAAAAATGTGCGGAGAATCTAAGATTACTCAATCTTTTCGGGATAGAGCACTCTAAGGTCAAACTCGAAAGCGCTTACCGGCTGATCCATATCGAATGCGGTAATGACCTCGGGATGAATCTCACCGAAGACGCCGACCTTTTTGCCGTTCACGATTATATCCGCACGCCTTCCGGCGAGGAATGCCTCATCCGCTGAGACTTCGGCGGTGTATTCCAGACCGAGTTCATGCATGAAGGCATCGACAATCGCGTATATCTCGGAGAAATCCGCGGCACTGTGCATGGATACCGCCGCCACCGTCTGATAGCTCTCGCGTCCGTGGACGACGTCGCCTGCCGAGAAGAGCCTCTGCGGAAGTTCGCGGTGCTGGTTCGTCTGCAGGGTCTCCATCATGAGCGGCAGAATGTCGGTTCTGAACATGGTCTGCTCCTCGGAGATTGGGTGCAGGACATAGAGCGCATCGGCGCATTTTTCGCGGCGCATATTCTGATACATTACCCTGTCATTCGAGAGGGTAAAGGGCATCATCTCCATGAATCCGAGTCCCGTCATTATATTGCGGACAAGTCCGAGATTCTTCTGATACGGGTGTTCTTTGCCGATTGTGAAGGTATTGGGCAGTTCGGCAACGAGATTGTCAAAGCCGTAGGCAATGGCGACATCCTCGAAGATATCCCAGTCGTGCATGATGTCGTTTCTGTAGCAGGGCGCAAATACCTTTACTTTGTCCGTGCTCGTCGGGTCGCCGACCGGCTCGGCATCAAACCTCATCCTTCTGAGATTTTCGCACATCTCCTCTGCGGTGAGGCTGAATCCGAGAAGTCTGTTGCACTCCGATACGCTTACCGTGCGCTCGACGGGTTTCATGTCCGGCATTGTAACGCCGTTGACCTCCACACTCTCAATCTGTCCGCCGGCTTCGGCAAGAGCGGCGCAGATGATGTTTGCCGCAATTCTTACGGCTTTCTCGTCGGTTCCCGTGCAGTCGAGGAGGATATTCTTTGTCTCGGTCGTGACCTTGGTGAGTTCTCCGTTGATGATCGGCGGGAAAGAGAGGACATTATCCTCGCAGTCGACGATGAGCGGATACCTGTCGAACTTCTCGACGAGACGTGCGTAACTGACTCCTTTCGGGTGTTCCTTCAGTATCTCGTCCATGGTCAGTTCGCGGTCGAAATCCAGCGGAACGAATCTGCGACTCTTCTCCGAGGCGATGTATCTGAACGGCGCTTTTACCTTGTCGAGGTCGTGAACGCCGATGGCTACCTTGGCGCGTCCGCGTCCGACCGCCCAGTGAAGTGCCTCCTGAAGTCCCATGAGGCTCTGAATGCTCTCGGAGGTAAAGTTAAGCCCGCGTATGACCGCTGATGCGAGAACGGGTCTGATATCCTTAAGACCGTCATCAATTTCGAACTTTATGCCCGAGGGCTTTACGTCATACTTCTTAAGTCCGGTCTCGATATTGAGGAAACCGCGCATTGCGCGGGCAACGCCCTCGGTCGAGAACATGTCAGGTCTGTCGGGGAAGAACTCGACATCGAAGTGATCGTCCTCGTATCTCTCGATATCCGCGGCGATCATCGGAAGTCTCTCTATGAGGATATCTTTGCTGACGCCGGTCAGTTCTTCCAGATACTTATACGGGAGTGTTATAACTGCCATTTTCAGTCCTCCCCCTTGTTTGCGACTCTTTCATCGGTATCGCCGCATGCCGTTGCCTTAATCTCGTTTCTGTTCATGGGCACGCTCCTTATCCAGTCGACATCGCTCTTGTAGAGCTGGCGCAGATCCTTAAGTCCCATCTTCAGCATGGCAACCCTTGAGATTCCCAGACCCCATGCAAGAACGGGATATTTCACGCCCCACGGTGCCGTAACTTCCTCGCGGAATATGCCTGCGCCGCCGAGCTCAACCCATCCGAGACCGTCGACGTAGACCTCCGGCTCGACCGAAGGCTCGGTGTATGGGAAGTATGCCGGTCTGAATCTGACATTGGTAAAGCCCATTCTCTGATAGAACTCCTTTAAGAAGCCCATGAGATGTCTGAACGAGACATCCGAGTCCATGACAATGCCTTCGAGCTGCTCGAACTCGGGCGTATGTGTG
>JAFZMT010000212.1 GCA_017553245.1 Methanomicrobium sp. | reverse complement strand
CGTGAAGGTGCATTAAAAACATATACTCCACAAGGATGTGACGATGATTTTTGTTTTTGTCAGATGTGCGGTAAACTAAAGTATAGGCGATTTATTGAAGTTAATAATCTCGAATTGGAACCCGATTATTATTTCCCTCAACTTAGGATAGCGCTTTGTTTAGAGTGTAGTAAGAATTTTGAATTTTTGAGAAATAATCAATCAATTAGGGAACGTTACATTGAGAATATCAAAAGATATCACATTCAAAATGAAGGCGTCATCGAAATTCCATTATATGAAAAAGAGTCATTACGATTCACTGCCAAGCATCTTGCAGAAATACAGGAGATATTAATTCAGCGCACAAAATATCTGAAATAAAAGTTATCCACATAATAATTCAAATCACCAAATCAATTTCGGTTTTTTACCAAATTCCTTTTACATGATGAAATCCGAATATCTATTATAATGAATGCTCCGTGTCGGGATGATACAAAATCCAATCCGAACATGCATGCCGACCTCAAGAAAAAGACGGCAAGGCTCTCCATAATATCCAATACAAGCCTGTTCATACTCAAGATAGCCGTAGGTCTCTGTATAGGCTCGGTCAGTATAATCTCCGAGGCAATCCACTCGGGAATGGACCTTCTCGCCGCAATCATAGCCTTCTTCTCGGTCAAAATGTCGGCAGAACCCGCCGACACGCAGCACGAATTCGGGCACGGCAAATTCGAGGACGTATCGGGACTCATTGAGGCATCGCTCATCTTCGCCGCCGCCGTCATGATAATCTGGGAAGCGGCATCAAAACTCATCGCCGGCGACACGGAGCTTATCCCCGACACCATGCTCTACTCCGGTCTTGCCGTCATGGGAATCTCCGCGGTCGTAAACTGGTATGTCTCCGCAAGACTCATGAAGGTCGCAAAACTCACGGAATCCATTGCACTCGAAAGCGACGCAATGCACCTCAAGACCGACATCTACACCTCAATCGGCGTCTTCCTCGGACTCATACTGCTCATGGTAACCGGCATCGCCGCAATCGACTCCCTTATCGCAATCGGCGTCGCCTTCGTGATTATCCACGCCGCATACGACCTTGCAAAGCGCTCGTCTCTTGACCTCATCGACTACTCGCTCCCCGATGAGGACAAGGAGAAGATTCGCGCGATTATCTGCCGCCACCAGACCGAATACCGCGGATTTCACGGACTTAGGACAAGACGCGGCGGACCCAACATCTTCATAGAATTTCACATGGTCGTCGCGGGAGAAGAGACCGTCCGCGAGTCGCACCGCATCGGAGACGAAATCGAAGCCGATATCAGAAAAGAATATCCCAGAGCCTTTATTACCATACATGTGGAGCCGTGCCGCGACATTGCCGACTGCAAGCGCTGCGGGGAGTTCTGCACAAACAAAAATAACAACAAATAAGCGCATAAAGCCGCGAATAACCCGTAAAATGCAGCCAATATCCCCATACGATTAACCGATCTTAATTAAGAAAAAATTTAACATTTTTAATACCCTATTATCTCTTATGATTCCCTTAATGCATGATCTCAAAGGGAAGAAGGTCGTCATCTTCGGCGGCGGCGACGTCGGACTGAGGAAAGCACGGTATTTTCTCGAAGAATGCCGTGTAACCGTAATCAGCATGGATTTTTGCGAAGGTTTCTCCGACAGCGACGGCAACCGCGGCGCCTGTGAAAGCGAAACTGAAGGCAAAAGCAACTGCGGCACGGACAGCGGCTGTGACCGCAATTGCGGATTAACCCTCATAAAAGCGGATTTGTCCGCCGTTACCGACGAAGAACTCACGCGGCACATCGATGACTGCACGGTCTGTGTCGCCGCCACCTCGGATATCGCTTTAAACAACAGAATCCGTTCAATCTGCATGAATCGGGGACTGATGTTCGACAATGCCGCGGGAGAGCCGGGAAACATTACCGTGCCCTCGGTCGTCAAAGGCAGAAACTACAAAATCGCAATCTCCACCGGCGGCAAAAGCCCCGCAACCTCACGATACATGCGCAGGTACTTCGAAAAGACCGCACCGAAGTTTGACGACATCATCGAACTTCAGTGCGAACTTCGGGAACTGCTCAAATCGACCGTAGAGTCCCGGAGCGAACGCAAAAGAATCATAGAAGCAACCCTCGAAGACGAAAAAGTCCTGAGAGAACTCAAACTCGGCAGAGATCATGCAATGGAATACATAAGGAAGGTATACCTCTG
>JAFZMT010000211.1 GCA_017553245.1 Methanomicrobium sp. | reverse complement strand
ACTGCGGACGGGAAAGACTCTCAAGAACATAGGAACCGTGGTCATAGACGAGGTTCAGATGCTCGAGGACGAGGACAGGGGTCACCGCCTCGACGGTCTTATATCAAGACTTAAGTATCTGCTCCCGCGGGCGCAGTTTCTGTATCTCAGCGCAACCATAGGAATGCCGCACCTTCTTGCCGAAAAGCTGGGCGCCGCTCTCGTAACCTACTCCGAGCGCCCCGTGCCGCTTGAGCGCCACCTTATCTTCGTTGCGAAAAAAGAGAAGATTGAGGCAATCAAGCGCCTTGTTACCATAGAATACCGCAACAAATCATCAAAGGGTTTCCGCGGTCAGACCATAGTCTTTACAAATTCGCGGTCGCGGTGCCACGAGATTGCGGAAGCCATCGGCAAAAAATCGATGGCGTATCATGCCGGACTCAGCGCAAAGGAAAGGCGCGATATCGAAGAGAAATTCGAGAAAGGCGAGATATCATCGGTTGTCACAACAGCGGCACTTGCCGCCGGCGTAGACTTCCCCGCCTCGCAGGTAATCTTCGATGCACTTGCGATGGGCATCAAATGGCTTACGGTTCAGGACTTTTATCAGATGATGGGACGTGCCGGAAGACCCGACTTCCACGATTTGGGTAAGGTCGTCGTCCTTGCCGAGCCGGGCGGCAACTATTCGCGGGATACAAAACTCACCGAGGAGGAGGTCGCAATCAGCCTTCTGAGAGGAGAGATGGAGGAGGTTGCGCCGGTCTACGACAGCGAGGCATCCTCGGAGGAGTATATCGCGCATGCGGTCGTGTGCAGAGGCGACAGCGACGGCTTAAAGCGCATGTGCGCAACCATGGTCGGCGAGATGAACGATGTCTATCCCCTGCTTAAGAAGGCGGGCTATATCACGGTCAAGGGAGATAAAGTGGAGCTTTCGCCGTTTGCAAGGGTCATGGCTGAGCACTTCATAGGCATGGAGAGGCTTGACCGCATCCGCATGCTCTTGAAGCGTGTCGATTCCCCGATTGAAATTGCCGCCGAACTCGAATGTGAAGAAGCCGAAGAGGACAACGGCAAAGGCGCAAGCCCCGTTCAGAGCGGCAAAGCCGAGAAGGAAAAATATGACCGGAATAAACAGGAACTTACGAAGTCTGTCCGCGGCGATAAGCGTTAGACTCGAAAAACTTCACAGAAGAAAAAAAACATTGCTGAAAAATCTGCAGTAAATTATAATACCAATATCTTTGAAAATATCTGATATCTCTTCATAATCGGGGATTGTAAAAGAAGGTGAGATAATATGGGAACCGGACTGGGGTATAAATGTCCCAAATGTGATTTCAAATTTACGGCATACTTTGGATTCGGACGTACGTTTCCGATGGAATATGCCGAGGCAGTTCAAAAAGCAAAAGCGGGAGAACTCGGTGAAGAAATTCAGACCTTCTTCAATGAACATACAGACGGGGCAATAGATGCCGAACATGTCGTTCTCTGTTGCGAGGATTGCGGTCATTTCAGGGAAGGTATGGATCTGACCATGTATATTCCGAACGAAAAGAAACCTGAAAAGCTGGAACACGGCAGGTGGTCGGTTTCCTGCCCCTTTGAAGGTGCGCACTATGTCTCATGGTCGGACTTGGAAGAATACTACACAAAATATGCCGAATATCCGCACATATGCGAAAAATGCGGCGGCAGAATGAAAATTCTGCACGAGCGTGATGATATGAATCTCTTATGTCCAAAATGCAGGACACCGTTGGAAGAATCCGGTATGTACATTAGGTGGGATTGATACTGCCTCTGAAACTAATGTGACGAACGAAGTTAAAAACATTCATCTTTTTTTACATCATTTTGTACTCATTTTTTACCTCATTAATTTCATAATGCCGAAAACGTTAAAGAAAAGTATT
>JAFZMT010000210.1 GCA_017553245.1 Methanomicrobium sp. | reverse complement strand
TGCGGGATAATCCTTGTAGAGATGCGTGACATAGGCGGTATCGGCAGGCGTGACAAGCCCCATCAGCAGAATTACCGCAAGAAAACTCACGATTGCGACAACGATGTTGTTGGTGATGCCGGCGCCGAACATCCGTATTCTCGCCTTGCGCGACGCCGAATCGACATCCTCTTCGTCAGGTTCGACAAAAGCGCCGATTGGGATAACGAAGAACAAAAGCCCCGTGCTCTTCACTCTCATTCCCTCGATTCTCGAGAGGATGCCGTGACCGCCTTCATGAACGGCGAGAGTGACGACGAATGCGAAGATGACCGCAAACGAGAGCGGCAGGAACTCGTTTACGCCCGGAATCGCGAGAATATTCTGCGGTTCGTAGATGCCGGTCGCGGGCGGCGGCGACATCGCCGTTCTGTAAAGCGTAAGAAGCATGAGGATTGACATGAGAACGGATACGACAACGACCATGAGCGCGCCTATTGTGCCGTATGCCCTGAAGAACCGCGTATAAGGGATGAATCTGTCGAAGAATTTCACGTTGTCGGTCTTGAGCGCCAGAATCGGACCGTAAAACATGACATAATCCGAAAAAAGATTATTGGATCTGATATATTCGACAATCAGAAGATATAATGCGACTGCGAAGAGCGCAATGATTAGCCAATCCATCCCATATTTAATTAAACTCTATATATGATGAAAATTACCCTAGGACATATTAATTCACGAAGTGATTCACTGGAGGTATGATCACGGGCTAACGGTCGCGTGCGTTAAGATTCGGGCGCTCTCATTCCCGTCAGATCAGTAATCGAAGAGTGTGCGCTGTTTCAGTTTTGCCTCGATATTCGAGACCGTCTTCCAGCTTCGCCGCGCTATTGCGGGCGTTTTCCCCTCGCTTCTCAGACAGCGTTCAAGAAAGCCCATGGTCACGGGATCGGAAGGGTATCCGCTCCCGATTTCGCCGTATTCCTCGGCAAGTTTCTCAATGAGCCTGTCGCGGGTCACCTTGGCGACTATCGACGCCGCGCTCACCACCGGGAACTTCATGTCGGCTTTGTGCTCCGAGATTATCTCGGTCTTACCCGCCCTTATCTGCGATGACAAAATTTCGCTTAAATCGCAGAGATATTCGCCGACCTCGATACCGTATCTGATTTCGTTGACGTCGCAGGCATCAAGATAAATGCGGCTGTTCTCCGGCGGCATCAGCTTTTCGACGGTCTTCGCATGGCACATTGCGACGATCTCATTCATTGTATGAACCTTGCGGCACTCGTCTATCTTAGTCGCGTCGAGGACGACGACCGCGGTCTTATAGCGGGAGACGATATCCTCATACAGTTCCTCGCGTCTCCTCGGTGAGAGCGTCTTCGAATCGGCAAATTCATGCCCGCCCATCTCTTCGGCAGAATCGCCCATGACACCGCCGACTACCATCGGACCCAAAACCGAGCCTTTTCCGGCTTCATCAATTCCGCAGATCACGATTTAGTATTTGCCGTTCATGAATTATATTTATAAGCATTGATTGTCACTGCAAACAGGTCTCTTCGGGTATCGGAATCCCGATTCACTTACACCCCGTGTAAAAGTGTATACAGTGTAATGTTTACTATGTAATCCTGCTTCAATTAATGTGGTCGAATTTGACCACTTTAAAATCGGGATTGGCGTTCACAATTTCGAACATCTGGCGTTATACGGTCACGCACCCCTTGTGATCACATCGCGGCGGAACAAGCGAACAATTTTAATTAAATGCCGCTTAATATGAGAATAATATGTACATCATAGTTGTCGGTCTCGGGGGTATCGGAAGATCACTTGTCGGAATTGCGGCTGAACACGGCGACAGCGTCGCGGTCGTGGACATCAACGAAGGGCGCTGCAATGAGATTGTCGAACATTACGACGTTATGGCGGTCGTCGGAAATGCGACTGAAAAAGCAATCCTTGAGGATGCGGGAATAGATCGCGCCGACGCACTGGTGACGGCGACTGCCGACGATGCCGTAAATCTGATGGCGTGCTGGATTGCAAAGCGCTACAACGTCGCCAACGTGGCATCCATCGTCAACCAGCCCGGTCACTCCGATCTCTTCAAGGAGGTCGGCGTCATGATAAGCGAAAATCCCGATGAGCTCGTCGCCACCAGACTTTATCACTGGTCGGGATCGCCCGACATGCAGCAGCTTGCGACGATTCCGGGCGGCACCATCTTTGAGATGACGGTCGACGAAGGCGCACCCTGCGTCGACAGGGAAATCCGCCAGATGACCATCAAGGACTTTGTCTTCATCGCAATCAACAGAGTCGGAAAGGAACTCATTATCCCCAACGGTCTTATCAAACTGAAGGCAAACGACAAGGTAACGGTCTTCACAAAGAAGGAAGCCGAAGCGGAGTCATTCCGCAGTCTGACCGAACAGATGAAGGTGCCCAGGAAGACCGAGGATGAATACGAGGAATAAAACCTAAGACCTATAATTACGACCCGAAACTTCCGACCGATGCTTCCTAATGATGCTTCCGACCGCATCTGTCGACGGCATAATCGCGCAGGCAACATATTCCGGCAACATATTCCTCATAATACCTTTTTTAACACCCGATCTTTCCCTATGTTCGCTTTTTTCCGAACAACAGCACACCGCTATATATAGTCATAAAAAAATAGTCTCATTAAATAACCGCGTTCGGTCTCGTGAAGGGGGAGTAAAATGAATACTACAATCTCAAAAAAGGCAAAATTGCTGGTTTTAGCAGCGGCAATAATGACATCCGTAATGATGTACGTCATTCTCTTTGTGCCGCCGCCGGTGCAATCGGCATATTACTACATGGATGAAGAGATGATGCAACAGTGGATGGGCGGATACTCGCTTCCTGAAGACCTGTCTGTTACATGGTCGGCTCCCGAGGATCGCCCGCCTGAGATTGTTTATTTCAGCGACAACGACACATTTCAACTCAGAAATCCTGAAATATGGCAAAATCCCGTATATATCGGGTATCGCATGAGCAAAAAAGACATCAGACCGAGAGAATATGATGATATCTGGTATAATGCAAATGTATCGGTTGAAGGCAACAGACTGAGTTATGATTACACCGTCTATAACGGAGCAGGTATTGATTGCCGACATGCAGTCTATAACGTAACACTGAGCGTATCAAAAGTTAATACCAGTGTAAAATACATTGATGAAGAATTTATTACATACCTGCCAGTTGAAGATATCGAAGTAAACAATCTTGCAGCCGCGGAATCAAGAAAATACAGGATTAATGCCGACCTGATAAAACCTGAAAAGGACGAAATCTACAAATTAACGTTCACCGTTAATTGGCCCGGTTATTTCACGGATTATAAAAATAAAAAGCGATTGAGAGAAGATATCTGCACGAAATGCAACCCCCACAATATGAACCAGCCTTCCAGTAACATTGGCTTTTATATTTACGGGGAAGATGCACCTTCATACCCGCAAAGGACTTACACTAAAGAGAGAACACAGGGTGCCGTTCCGATATAACGGATTTTTAACCTTATTTAACATTAAATCCATTTAGCGTTTGTTTTTTCCGAACGGCAATAACAATAAACAGCCGAGATTAAAATCCGCCGCTTAAAAAAATTACTGAAAAAAAGATTAATGATGCGCGAAGTAGGCGACAACCCGGTCGTCATTCGCGGAATCAATCCTTGCAAAGCCGACTCTCTCGAACTGAACGACCTCGCCGCACTCCTTGATGACGCGTCTCTCGCAGAAACCTTCCTTATCGCCCTCGGGCGCTCTGAGAAGGCACTTCACAATCTGCGAGTCGTCCGCCGGCAGCCAGTGGATAATCCTTGCCTTCTCCTTTCTCGCATCCTCAAGGGACTCGCCCGAGTCTTCAAGCGAAAAACCGCCGTCCGCACTCTTCGAGACCTTCGCATTGAAGAGATCCTTGAATCTCACCATGGAACAGCCCTCCAGATCGGCGGGATCGAGATAGAGTTCGCCGGCAAAATCAATCTCGCGGTAACCCTTCGACTCGTCGTTGGGGTTTAAAAGCGCCTTTGCGGTCACGTTCGGCGCATTTGCGACTTTGCACTTCAGCGGATTGAGAACGCAGAAATAGCGGTTCACATACGGATCGATAAGCTCCTTGTTCGCCGCAAACAGATTCTCCCACGAGAACTGAATATCCGTCTGTCCGACGCCGATATCTATCATCGCGTTCTTAATCGCCTCCGGCAGAATACCGCGCCTTGCTATCGCTTTCATCGTTCCGAGGTGGATATCGTCCCAGCCCGTATAGGTGCCGTCGCGGATACCGTTCTTCATCGCCGTCGTCGAAAGAACGACGTCGCCGATGGACATCCTGCCGTAATGGTAGTATTCCGGCTGCGTCCAGCCGAAATAATTGTAGATATACTCCTGCCTCTTCGTATTCGCGATGTGGTCCTTGCCGCGTATGACGTGGGTGATGCCCAGCAGGTGATCGTCCACGACAACCGAGAGATTCATCATCGGATATACCTTTGCGTCCTTTAACTTCGGATGCGGCGAATCGACGACTCTGAAGATTGAAAAGTCGCGCATTGCCGGATCGGGGTGGGCAATATCGGTCTTAAGGCGCACCGTAACCGTGCCTTCCGCGTATTTGCCGGCGAGCATATCCTCCCACATGGCAAGGTTTTCCTCAACCGACCTGTTCCTGCACGGGCATTCCTGCTTTGCGTCCTTGAGTTTCTTGAAACTCTCCGAGTCGCAGACGCAGACGTAAGCCGCGCCCATCTCAAGGAGTTTTCTGCCGTGCTCGTAGTATATCGGGAAACGGTCGCTCTGATAGACCGTCTCGGTAACCGAAAGCCCCATCCACTTGGTATCGTCGATTAAGAGCTGATAGTTCTCCGGCTCGACACGACGCGGGTCGGTATCCTCAATCCTCAGCACGTAGCGCCCGCCGTATTTCCTCACATAGTAATCGTTCAGATACGCTGCTCTTGCGTGACCCAGATGCAGGGGACCGCTCGGATTGGGCGCAAAACGCATTACAACGCCGTTTTCTCCGACGTTCTTCAGCGCCCGCAGTTCGTGCACCTTCTCCTTCTTCTCCTTCTTCACGTTCAGAAGTTCGGGTGCAAGCTTCTCAAGCCTTGCCGCACGCTCCTCGGGGCTTAAAGCCTCGACTTCCTTTAAGATTTCGGCAAGAATCGCCGACATCTCCTTTGCCTGCGAGCGAAACTCGGGGTGCTTACCCATCAGCATTCCCAGAACCGTGCCCGCTTTCGGAACGTTGTTGTGTGCAACGGCGTTGCTCAACGCATGAATCATGAAAAACTCTCTTGGATCGACCGACATAAAATCCTCTCAATAAATCCTCAATGATATTAAAAAAATTCAGAAGTTTCTGGTGACAAAGTAATCCGTAATGTCAGCCAGAAGCTGTTTCTCGGGGCAGTCGCGAAGAACGGTAAGCTGCTCCTTTGCACGTGCGACATACTCCATCGCCGTATTCGTGACCGCCTTTAAGATGCCCTTGGACTCCAGAAGTGCGATAGCCTCCGCAACCTCCTCCTTTGTGAGATTCGGCTTCTTGAACTTGGACAGGTCAATGCCCGCCTCGCGTGCCTTGATGGCGACAATCGTCTGTTTGCCCTCGCTTAAGTCCGAGCCCTGATCCTTGCCGCTCTTCTCCGCCGGCGTTATCAGGTCGATAACATCATCCTGAATCTGGAAAGCAATGCCGCTGTAGTAACCCCAGTCGTGCAGAGCCTGAACCTGCTTCATGTTGCCGCCCGCGAGCGTGCCGCCGATTGCCGCCGCAGCCGCGTAGAGCTTGCCCGTCTTTTTTCCGACCATATCGATGTATTCATACTCAAGGACATCGTCGCGGGTCTCAAAACTCATATCCTCAAACTGACCCTGACAGATATCCACGCATGTGCGTGCAAGTATCTCGGTGCTCAGCACCTTTGCCGTGTCATCCGCGATGCTGCGCGTAATCAGCTCAAAAGCCTCGGCATAGAGGACATCGCCGGCAAGAATCGCCGTCGGCATGTTCCAGACACAGTGAACCGTCGGAACACCGCGGCGTGTCGAGTCATTATCCATGATATCGTCGTGCACGAGCGTGAAAGTATGGGTGACCTCAAGCGCAAGCGCCGCCGGAAGAATATCGCGTGAACATCCCGCCTTTATTATCTCCGCCGCAAGCAGGGTAACCGCGGGTCTGAGTCTTTTGCCGCCGGCAACAAGAAGATGGGCGCTTGCCTTGTTGAGCTGACCCGGTGCGGCTCCGAAGAGTCTGTCAAGTTCCAAATCAATATCTTCAGCGTTTTTTTCCAGAAATTCTTCAAGATTCATTATATTACCTGTTACTGATTGAGTTGAATCGTGTGATGATTTGAGTTTAATTTGAGTTTTGAAATCTGTGTTTCGATTAAAGATAATCGATATAATATCTATTCAGATTGTCCCCGAAAGATATTCAATATATGCAAATACGTGCTGTCCGATACATGACGTGCAAATACATGCCGTGCAGATACATGCAAAATCAATCGGCTGAGATTTGCCTGCCTTTACCTGCATTTGCAGGCTTTTGCAGACATATCCACAAAATTAACGGTTTTTGCCGTTAACAAGAACTCTCATGCCGTTTCTTAAGAGATGAACGTCATTGCCGAGAGTGTAACCGCACTCCGCCGCAAGCTTCACGTATTCGCCGGTCATGTCGATATCGCCGTGCGACGGGATGATATGCTACGGATTTAAGAGATTTATGACCTCGTAGTGATCCTCACGCTGTGCGTGACCGCTCACGTGCAGACTGTCGAAAATTCTTGCGCCCCTCATGCGCAGAAGAGTCTCCTGATGATACCTCTGACCGAAGTTCATCGGGTTGGGGATGATATTTGCGCTGTAGAGGACTTTATCGCCCTTATCTATGCGATACGGCGTTCCGCCGGCGGCAATCCTCGTCAGAATGGCGCCCGCCTCACCCTGATGTCCGGTGACAATCGGCACGAATTTGTCCTTGCCCTCCTTCATCATGCGCCTCATTGTCCTGTCGACCGTCTTGCGGTTGCCGAACATCGAGGTGCTCTGCGGGAAACTGACAAGCTTCATCTGCTCGGCAGTGCCGGCGTATCTCTCCATGGAGCGTCCCAGAAGAACGGGAATCCTTCCGATCTCGTGGGCGCATTCCGCAATCGTCTTCACACGCGCAATGTGCGATGAGAACGTGCTCACAATCATGGCGCACTTCTCATCCTCGTAACTCGTCATGACATCGCGGACGAGCTTCTGGGCAATTCTCTCGCTCGGACAGCGTCCGGGGAGTCTTACATTCGTACTTTCGATGATAAGAGCCAGAACACCCTCTTTTCCGAGTTCGCGCATTCTTGCGAAATCGGGCGGGTTTCCGAGGACGGGCGTCCTGTCGAGCTTGTAATCGTTTGCATAGATGACGATTCCCGCCGGCGTGTGCAAAACCGCCATCGCCGTGTCGATAATCGAGTGCTGGACATTCACGAACTCGAGGCTGAGATCCTTTGAGATCTCGTATCTGTATTTCGAGCCCGCATTAAGTGCGAATACCTTGTTTGAGACGCCGAACTTCTTCTCGCCCTCAATCTGCTGTTCGATGAGTTTTGCCGTATAGGGCGTGCCTATAATCGGCGCATTGTAGCGGTGCGCAAGCTTGGGAATCGCGCCTATGTGGTCCAGATGCCCGTGCGTGCAGACGATTGCCTTGACACTGCCCTCGACCGTGTTCATTATGGTGTCGTCGGGGATTGCCTTCATCTCGATTAAGTCGAGAGAATGCATATTCTCAACCTCGGCATCCTCATGGATCATTATCTGGTCAAGCCGCAGACCCATATCAAAGATGACTATCTCTTTGCCGCAGCGGACCGCGGTCATGTTTCTTCCGACCTCGTTGTATCCGCCGACGGCTATTATTTCTACTTCCATATTATCGCCGTATTTGCAATATTTTTGAATATTTCGTATTTTTACGGTTTTACCGATTTTACGGTATTTCCGATTTTTACGGTTTTACCGTTATCTTCTCAAAGACGTTCCCGCAGGGACATTCAAACCTTCAAACCATCAGTTCTTCTGATTTTCAGACCTGCTTTGACCCTGACTCAGGGCTGATTCGCCGTCATATCCCGTGTAATACCCGTGACATACTTGCGTATCATCTGTAAGCGGCGGCAGTCCGCAGCTCCCGTAAGATACATGGCAACCCGCAGTTCCCGATGAATCTTCTCAATCTCGGCAATGAGACTGTCATAGCTCACCATCGCCGGCTTAAGAAGAGGAAGCGCCATACCTCCGAGTGATGCGCCCAGCGCCAGAGCCTTGGCTATATCCAGACCGCTCCTCAGACCGCCGGTTGCGATTACGGGCTTTTTGCGGTCGCATATCTCGATAAGCGAGACCGTTGTGGGAATACCCCAGTCCGAAAACCTGTTGCCGAGTTCGGCAAGCGACTCGTCTTTCGCACGCAATGCCTCGACCGCCGCCCAAGAAGTCCCTCCGAGACCTCCGACATCTATGGCGCTTACGCCCGCACCCCAGAGTCTGTTGGCAACGCCGCCTGATATACCGCATCCGGTCTCCTTAACAATGACGGGATACTTCGCACTCGCACACAGGTCGCGGATTGCCTCCAGACATCCCGCGGAATTGTGATCGCCTTCCGGCTGAATCGCCTCCTGAAGAGGATTCAGATGAATGCAAAGCGCCTGAGCATCGATCATCTCAACTGCCCTGTCAGCCCACTCCGCGCCCTTCTCGACGAGCTGAATCGCGCCGAGATTGCCGCAGATGAAAGCTTTCGGAGCGGCATCACGGACAATCGTGAAACTGCTCTCAAGTTCCGGATTCTCCAGCGCCGCACGCTGCGAACCCACACCCATACCGATATTGAAGTGCGCCGCCGCATTCGCAAGCGCCATGTTGACCTCGGTCGTATCGGGATGTCCGCCCGTCATTCCCGCAATAAAGAGCGGAGATGAGAGATTGTGCCCCAGAAAACTGACGGATGTATCTATCGCATCCATGTCGCATTCGGGAAGAGCGTTATGGACGAGCCTTATGTCGTCAAAACCCGAGAAACCTCTCTCGATGGGATTTGCGCAGCAGATCTCCATATGCTCGCGTTTTCTTGAAGATGTATATGCAGATTTTTCTATAGTATCCACCCCGCGGTGATATTGAAGGTGATTGGCGGTGATTGAATGTGATCGTAGGTGATATCGGAGGTGATATGAATACGAGGGAAAAGCACAAATATTTCGGAGAAGGCACGGTTCACACTCGTAAAACCTGCCTCTCTTTCGTCCGCCGCCGGCGGAGTATTTTCTTATCGCTCTCTTATTTTTTGGCGACAACAGTGCCGCCGTGGTCGCGCCCG
>JAFZMT010000209.1 GCA_017553245.1 Methanomicrobium sp. | reverse complement strand
GATTCGGACCGTGCCCTGCCGTGCCCTGCGGCAAAAAAGTTATGTAAAAAAGGTATGTAAAAAAGGTATGCAAAAAAGTTATGTAAATCCGGGGAAATTCAGCGGAGAATCTCTTTTACGAGTTCTTCCACGCCTTCGCCGGTCTTGAGGTTTGTCTTGAAGATCGGCATTATCGGGTTGTATTTGTGGATATCCTCTTCCATTCTTGAGATATTGCAGCCCACGAATTCGGCAAGGTCAATCTTGTTTATGACGGCGATTGTGCCGTTTCGAAACATCATCGGGTGCTTGTTTACGACATCGTCGCCTTCGGTCGTGGAGATGACGACGACACGCTTCTCGGCGCCGAGAGCGAAGTCGGTCGGGCAGACCATGTTGCCGACATTCTCGATGAATAATACGTCAATCTCGGATAATGGCAGATCTTCGATTGCGTGCTCGACGATATGTGCGTCGAGGTGGCATTCCTTGCCCGTGTTGGCGTTTACAGCCGGGATTCCGGTCGCGACAATTCTCTTGAAGTCGTCGTCGCCCCAGACATCGCCGGCGATTGCGCCCGCCTTTATGCCCTGTCTGTTCAGGATGGGCACGATATTCTCGATGAGTGCGGTTTTTCCCGAACCGATAGCGCCGAGCAGGTCGAATGCACGCACCCCGTTATCCTTTAATTTGTGGTAGTTTTCGTGCGCAAGTTTGTTGTTTGCGTCGAAGACATCCTTTTCGATACTGACATCTATATGGTGCATGGTATTAGATATGACAGTATCAGTTAATATCTTGACCGATATACTATTATCATGGATAAAGAGAAGGTCTTATACCCGTGTTATTTCGATGAGAGTCTTACACGTGCCGCCGGCAGGCGCGTGAATAAGACCTGCGCCGTCAAAAGTCCTTCGGTGAAGAGCATTGTTCTGGCGGCAAAGAAGCTGGGACTCAGTCCGAAGGCGGACAAGGGGAGTCACCCGGCATTCTGGTCCGAGAATGAGGGGCGGGTTCTTGTTGCATGGGACGGACCTAAAGAAGTCCTGATTCAGAAGGTTGCGCAGAATCTGAAGGCGGCGGAGAAGTAGATTCCGCCTTAAGAGGGGTAAAAATGTTTGATCTTCACACACATACAACGATTACGGACGGCGAACTGATTCCGACCGAACTTGTGCGCCGTATGGCTGTGGCGGGATACAAGACGGTGGCAATCACCGATCACGCCGATTTTTCGAATTATAAGGAGATAATCGCGGCATCCGAGGCGATTAAGAGATCAGCGTCGGTCTACGGCGTCAATCTGTTAAGCGGCATCGAGATTACGCATGTGCCGCCGACCGAGATAGACGAGCTTGCAAAGCTTGCCAAGGATGCGGGCGCGGACATCGTCGTCGTTCACGGAGAGACCACGGTGGAGCCTGTCGCCGGCGGCACCAACCTTGCGGCATGCTCCTCGAAGTATGTGGATATTCTCGCTCACCCGGGGCTTATTGCCGACAATGCCGTAAAAGCGGCGGTAGATAACGGCGTTGCTCTGGAGATAACCAGCCGCGGCGGTCACAACAGGACGAACGGGCATGTTTTTGCGGCGGCAAAACGCCTGGGATGCATCTGCGTCGTCGACTCGGATTCACATTCGCCGGATGACATCATGAGCATGTCGGAGAGGGTTGTCGTGGCAAGGGGCGCGGGTATGACGCCTGCGGAAGCAGAAACAGTTTTATCGTTAAAAACCCTCAATCGTATTCTGGGCAAATAAATAATATTTATTTTTTGGCAAAAGCTATATATACAATCACGGCAGATATATATAGATTACGTATTGTAATAAATTGTCCGGAGAGTTATCCGGCGGATTCGCGACTTTTTTTCAGATTTAAGCCAAAAGAGTCGTGTATCTTTATCTTTACGGGTAGGTAGAGTTCTTGAAAACAGCAGGTCGGATTCGGTCGATTGTCGGGAAGCATATGCTGGTCATCTCCTGTGACCCGGCGCAACTTCCGCCGCTTTACGCCGATGTCGTCGATGCCGATGAAAAACCTGTGGGAAGGCTTGTCGAAATATTCGGCAATATTTCGTCACCCTGTGCATCCGTCTACTGCGGCGATACCGCGGGCTGTGCGCCGGACGGGATGCTGTATACAAAATAAAAGGTCAGATTCATGCAGGAAATAGAGAAACTTAAGCAGTTACAGAGTCAGAGAGAAGCACTCAAGAAGCGCTCGGTTGAACAGGTCGAGAAGCAGCAGAAGAAGCCCGAGGAGACTACGAAGACCGTCTGTCCCGAGTGCGGCAGCCGTCAGCTGGTTCACGATTATGAGCGTGCGGAACTTATCTGCCAGAATTGCGGACTTGTTCTTGAGGAAGAGTTCATAGACCGCGGTCCCGAGTGGCGTGCTTTCGACCACGATCAGAGGATGAAGCGTTCGCGTGTCGGAGCTCCGATGACCTTCACAATCCACGATAAAGGTCTCTCCACAATGATTGACTGGAGAAACCGCGATTCGTACGGTCGTGCCATCTCCTCGAAGAACCGCGCGCAGCTCTATCGTTTAAGGAAATGGCAGCGCAGGATTCGTGTCTCCAACGCTACCGAGAGAAACCTCGCGTTCGCACTCTCGGAGCTTGACCGTATGGCATCGGCTCTGGGTCTTCCGAGGAATGTAAGGGAGACTGCGGCTGTCGTCTACCGTGACGCGGTTGACAAAAATCTCATCCGCGGCAGAAGTATCGAGGGTGTCGCGGCTGCGGCACTTTATGCGGCATGCCGTCAGTGCAGTGTTCCGAGGACGCTTGATGAGATTGCCGAGGTTTCGCGTGTCTCCAGAAAGGAGATCGGAAGGACATACAGGTTTATCTCAAGAGAACTCGGTCTTAAACTTCTTCCGACGTCGCCGATTGACTACGTTCCGCGTTTCTGCTCGGGTCTGAGTCTGAAGGGCGAGGTTCAGTCAAGAGCGGTCGAGATTCTGCGTCAGGCAGGCGAGAGAGAGCTTACAAGCGGCAGAGGTCCGACGGGTGTTGCGGCGGCTGCCATCTATATCTCGTCGATTCTCGGCGGAGAGCGCCGTACACAGCGTGAGGTTGCCGAGGTTGCGGGTGTGACCGAGGTTACAATCAGGAACAGATACAAGGAGCTTGCCGAAAAGCTGGATATCGAGATCATCCTCTGATCCCGATATTATCCCGATATTCTTTGATTGCGGAGATATCTCCGCCGTAATTTTGATAATCCGCTCCTGCCGCCATGCGAAAACGGCAGGCGCAAAAAAATAATTTTATACGGTATGGATACCAAATCTAAATTCCGCATTATTGCACTGAGATGCGATGTCGCGGGCTTGTAGATCAGGGGTAGATCGTTACGTTCGCAACGTAAAGGCCGCGGGTTCAAATCCCGCCAAGTCCATTTTCTGATTCCGATTCTTTGATTGCGATTATTTTGAGTCTGATTACCTGATTTTTGATTTTTTCCGTTCAGTAATACATTATGTCCGTGTATTTTACGGGTTTGCCTGTTTTTCGGACTTTTGCGACGGCGTTACCGAAGTCATTCCCGGTTACACTGTCGGCGTTCCTGCGGATTGCAAACATAGCCGCCTCACGGCATATTGACTGTATCTCCGCACCCGTGGTGCCTTCGGTCATCCCGAGAACGGTATCAATGTCGAGATCCGCGGCAAGAGGGAGTTTAGCCGAATGAATCCTGAAGATCTCGCGGCGGGAATCTGCGTCGGGGAGCAGTATCTCCAGAATCCTGTCGAACCTTCCCGGGCGCAGGAGGGCGTGGTCAAGCATGTCGACGCGGTTTGTTGCCGCCATTATCCTTACATTGCCGCGGTTGTCAAAGCCGTCCATCTTCGTAAGGAACTGTATCAGAATCTCGGCTTCGCTGCGACTTGATGAGTTATCCGACGTCCTCGCGGTTCCGAAGGCGTCTATTTCGTCGATGAAGAGAATGGACGGGCTTTTCTCGCGTGCAAGGTCAAATATTTCCCTTACCAGCCGTGCGCCTTCGCCCACGTATTTCTGAAGAAGTTCGCTGCCCGACAGCCTGATGAAAGTCGCTTTTGCCTGATTTGCGATTGCCCTTGCTATGAGTGTCTTTCCCGTGCCCGGGGGACCGCAGAGAAGGACCCCTTTAGGCGGCTCCACGCCCATCTTTACAAATGCCTCGGGTTTTGTGAGCGGATACTCGACAGCTTCGCGCACCTCTTCAATCACGTCTTTCAGACCGCCGATATCCTCAAATGTGACTTTTGGTGATTCTTCAAGTTCCATGAGGCGTACCCTGCTGTCAAAGGTATTGTTCATGATCTTTACGATAGCGCCCGGTGTCCCGGCTCCCTCCATTCTGGCGGCGACCGTCATGCCGGTTTTCAATATGCCCGCCATCTCCGACGGCGCTTTAATGATATATTTCCCGGGATAATCAAAAGAGCGCAGACAGACCTCGTTGTTCGGGAGCGTGTCGGTTATTTCAGCTACTACGAGGGGCGTGTCCATGAGTTCCGAGCATCTCGATTTCAGACAGTCGATATCTTTCTGAAGTTGTGATATTTCCGATTTCAATCGGCTGTTTTCTTCGTGAAACTGCGAGATTTCCGATTTCAACCGGGTGTTTTCATCTTGAAGCTGTGAGATTTCCGTATTCGACCGCGAGTTTGTCCTGCGAAGTTTCGAGATTTCAAATTCCATCTGCGAATAATCATGCCCGAGAAGGACTTTTTCAGTGTTGAGTTTGTCTATCTGAAAGTTAAGCCGATTTACCTGAGAGAGGAGATCTTTGATGCGGGCAGTGTTTTTCACCGCGTCGTTATCCGAATTATTCTCCGAATCATCGGGAGGGTTATTGTTCGGATCGTCTTCAGGACTGTCCGTTATGATCTTATCCATGTTACTTACATCTGGATCTCAGACATTATTAGGTATATCTTTT
>JAFZMT010000208.1 GCA_017553245.1 Methanomicrobium sp. | reverse complement strand
GTTATAGTCGCCCATCACTATAACGGGCTCATCTGCGGGCAGGACGCCTTTCGCGTATTCGGCGACCTCGTATAGGGATTTGATCTCGTTTGCGGCATCATCCGGGTCGGTATGGATTACCGCGAAAGTGGCGTTGAATATGCCGGCATTTGACTTAAACGACGCAATGTAGGGTGTTCTGTGGAAGATGTCGGATGTCTGCGGATACGTAAACGCGCTGCCTATCGGCGACACCGTCCGCGTATTGTAGACATATGCATACTGCTCCTTGCTTGATGTGCGCCCCAGCCTCTCGCTTACCAGATACGCATAAGAAGAACCGTCGGAGTTTACCTGCCTCAGAAGGTTGTCGAGCGCCGTTCCCGAGCTGTCCCGTATCTCCTGAACGGCGATGATGTCGTATGTCCGTATGATATCGGCGAGCACATTCATGACATCGGTCTTGGCGCTCTTTGACTGCCCGAATACCTGAATGTTGAACGAGCCTATTTTGAGCAGATCGGAGTCGCCTATATTGTTATTTCCGCCCGCATTCGATGAAGAGGGGATTATCTTATCTTTCTGCGAGATTCCCGCCGCAACTATCACGATAATGATTATGATGAGATAAAGCAGCTTTGTATAGTCTGTCTTTCGTTTACGTCCTTTCCTTGCCATGTATTTCCTATATTTATCTTGGTTTCATCGATATTCTTAATTTCCCAATAACAGTCCAATCCGGGTCAGGGTGCTTCGGTCTCTGTCCTCTGAGTCTCTCTCCTCAGAATCTCTGTCCTCGGTGTCTCTCTTCTCCCGGCATCAATCGGTAAGCGTGTAATCGCCGGCTGCGACCGTCCTCTCGTCGAAGTCATCGCCGTTGTAGACAAAGACCTTCACGGATTCGCCGCGTGCGAAGGCTCTCATCTTCTCATCGTAGAGTTTTCGCACGGGCTTAAGTCCGTTTTCGCCGAAGTGCTTAAGAACGCGTTTATAAAAATCGCGTTCCTGAATCAGAAAGTCCTTTTCATACGCAACCGTCATCTCCGCGGTCTTTCTGCAATCTTCGTCGGAGATTTCGGTATTGTATTCGCCGTGGTCGTTAAGACCCGCAATCTGTCTCCAGTCGACATTGCCGTATTCGTCCGCCTCTCTGTGCAGCATATAGGGATAGATGCGGCAGATATCAAAGCGCTCATCGTAGATCTCGCATCGGCGATCTTTGCTTAAGAATGCGCAGTCGCCGTTGTCCTTCACCTTAAGCGCATATCCCGAGACGTAAAAGCGCCCCAGATTGTCGCAGATCTCGAAATACGGCGCCGGCACAATCCTATCAGGGTATTTCTCCTTTGCGCGGCGGCAGTCTTTCGTGAGAAGGAAGACGTGGTCATTGTATTCCTTCGTGCAGCACCTGCCGCAGAGCGTGCATCCGAATCCGACGTCCTTAATAATCTTCTCAAGTTCCTCACGCGGATATGCCTCAAGTAAGGAGAGTTCTTCGTCAAGAGAGACAATCGCGGATTCGACATCTTTAATCGAGTTAACCGAGATGTTACCAGACCTTCTTACCATCTTTGTAAGAGCGGACTTATAAAAAATGATTTGGTATTAGGTGATTGTTTTTTTTGCTGTTATGTACTTTGTGCGATTTGTGCTGTCTGTTTTTGTGCGATTTTTGTTGTCAGGTGATTTTTACGGTTTGAGTCGGTCGTAATTTTTGTTATATTTCAGGTGTGTGTGTTTTTCTTATTTTGCGTGTTCTGAAACGGCTGAAAAAAAGATGGGAGTGGTTGAATGGTTTGTATCTGTTCTGTTTATTGTGTCGGTTCTGTATGTATCGGTATATTTGAGGTGATTAATTATGGATTTATGTGAAATGGCGGAATTGGTTCTGTATGGTTGTTACTGTCTTTTTTGTATCTGTTCCTCGTGTTTTTGTCTGTTTTGATTAATCGCTGTTCTTTCAGGTCTGTTTGGGTTAATCTGCTCGTTTTGGTC
>JAFZMT010000207.1 GCA_017553245.1 Methanomicrobium sp. | reverse complement strand
TTGCGCAGGTGTCACCGTATCGTGCTGATATAGTGTAGAGGCCAATCATGCAGGACTCTCACTCCTGCGACTCGGGTTCAAATCCCGATATCAGCACTTTTGAGAGCTGTTTTTCCGCACTTTGCCGATGTTTTCAGTGATGTTTCATTGTGTTTCGGTGTTATATGCAGTTTCTTTATGCAGTCTCTTTTTTTAGGCATGATACACGAATATATATAGTATTGGCGAGTATCATAATTTAGAAAAATAATGGGATGATCCGTTAAAACCCGCCGCGATGCTCTGTAAAAAGATAAGCGTCAAAATATCGCGGGCTCTAACGGGTTATTCCCGAAAAGGAGATTATGAATGGCTAGGAGATGCAGATATCAGTCAGATGATTATGATGAGGATTCCTTGGACCACGAAGATTCATACGGTGACGACTCGGATTACGACGGCGATTCGTATTATGACAACGGCGACGATTCGTATTATGATGAGGATGAGCGCGATCTGTATTCGGATTCGGACTATGATTCGGATGAGGACGGGCTGGGCAGCGATATCTGCAATCATGAAGTCCGCAGGTATCTGAAGAAGAACCGCCGATAAATCCTTTTTTTATGGCATTCCGATTGATGCCGTACAAAAAAAGAATATTTTTATAGGTCAAGAACATACTTATTAAAGCACACAGTGCAAGGGACCTGTGGTCTAGTTGGTTAGGACGTTGCCTTGACATGGCAGAGATCTTGGGTTCGAATCCCAATGGGTCCACTCTTTTGGCATTTTTAAAAATTTGAATTATTGCTTCGTCGCTATTGTTCGTCAGGTCACTTTTTTATCATTTCCCCTGCGGCATTCCGTTTGACCTCGTCACTTTACCTTGCCGGTTTGCCTCATCACTTCATTTACTCGCCACTTTAATCAGTTACGGCGTCGAATACTATGCAATGAAGATAAGAATATACGGGGATAAGGTTCTGGCTGAGACCGCAAAGCCGGTTGAGATAACGCCGGAGCTTGTGAAACTGCTCGACGAAATGGTGCCGTTCATGCGCAACGCAAGGGGGGTCGGGCTTGCCGCACCGCAGATAGGGATTTCCGGCAGATTTTTCGTGATGGATGCCGGCGATAAGGTCCGCAAGGTTATCAACCCCGAGATTGTCTCCTTCGGCAGCAATCAGATTGAGATGGATGAGGGCTGTCTCAGTCTTCCGGGAGTTCACAGAAAGGTGAGAAGACCAAAGAAGATCAATGTCAGGTATACCTCGGAGACCGGCGAAGTTATAGAGGAAGAACTGAAGAACCTGCCGGCAAGAGTTTTTCAGCATGAGTTCGATCACTTAAACGGCACCGTGTTCACCGACCGCCTCGGTCCCATTCAGAAAAAGATGGTCTCAGGGGAACTTGAAAGGCTGCGCAGGAGGTCTGAGGAGGGCGAGACATTATCCGCGGATGAGAGTTACGCTATTCGCTCCTCGGAGTCGTTTCCCGATTACATAAAGGTCGCTTCTGCAGAGGATTCGGCAAAGGTTTCTGAAAAGGATTCCTCGGAACCGGCGAATAAGGAATAGGGGATACGGATGCGCATTTTGTTTATGGGAACGCCGGAGTATGCAATCTCGGCTTTGAAGATGCTATGCGAGAAGCATGATGTAATAGGCGTTGTGACGCGGGCGGACAAGCCCAATAAGCGCGGCAATAAGATTCAGTTCTCGCCGGTGAAGGAGTTTGCGCTGGAGAAGGGCATTCCGGTTTTTCAGCCGGAGAATCTGAAGGATGACGGCATTTTCGAGACGCTTGCGGATTTAAAGCCGGAGTTGTCGGTCGTTGTCGCATACGGCATGATGGTTCCCGACAGGCTGATAGATATGCCGCAACACGGGACAATCAATATTCACGGCTCTCTTCTCCCGCGTTACAGGGGGGCGGCGCCCATGCAGTATTCGGTGTTAAACGGCGATTCCGAGGCGGGTGTGTCCATTATGTATATCACAAGCGAGCTTGACGCCGGCGATGTCATACTGCAAAAGTCCATCCCCGTAGGTGCGGATGAGACCTTCGGCGAGCTACACGACCGTCTGTCTGTTCTCGGCGCCGAAGCGCTTGATGAGGCAATAGGGCTTATCGAGTCCGGCAATGTGAATGCGGTGCCGCAGGACGGCAGTAAGGCTACCTTTGCCCCCGCAATCTCAAAGGAGGAGTGCGTCATTGACTGGTCGCTGCCGGCGCAGCAGGTTCACAACCGCATCCGAGGACTTTCGCCGATTCCCTGCGCAAATACGCATTTCGCCGACGGCAAACTCCTGAAGGTTTACAGGAGCGAGATTGTGAGATGCACGCAGGATGCCGCCGGCGTTCACGGGCTTACGCTTTCCGATTGCTCTGAATCAATTGGTGCGGCTTCTGCAGCCGCGGATTGTGAATGCGGCACCGTCATCGGCGTTATCAGAAAGAAGGGTGCGGTAGTAAAGTGCGGAGAAGATGCCGTCTGCATTACCTCGGCGAAACCCGAAGGAAAGAAGGAACTGCCCGGATTTGAGCTGATAAACGGGCATTACCTTAAAGTCGGCGACAGGTTGATCTGAA
>JAFZMT010000206.1 GCA_017553245.1 Methanomicrobium sp. | reverse complement strand
TTTAACCCAAATTCAACCCAAATTCAACCCAAATTTATTGCAACACTTATTTTTTGCAGTTATTGGCAGTATATTGGCAGTTTTTTTTGCAGTATATTGGCAGTTTTTTTGCAGTATATTGGCAGTTTTTTTGCAGTATAATGGCAGTTTTTTCAGGATTATCGGCAGTTTTTTGCAGGTCTGATTTGCAGATCTGTTTGCCGGATTTCAATAAATGCCTTAAAAAAAAGAAATGTTAAAAAATATTAATGAAGTATTGCATCTTTTCAGTTGACGGAGTCTACGGTTATCTCAAAGTTGAGGTTCTTTCCCGCAAGTCGGTGGTTTAAGTCCAGAAATACGGAGTTATTGCCGATGCTGTAAATCTTTACGGGGAAGATGCCGTTTGCCGATCTGAGATATACGGTATCGCCGGGGTTGAATGTGCCGAGATCGGCGTCGCCGAAGATGCTTTTGTCAAATTCCTGTATCAGCTGATCGTTGTATTCGCCGTATGCCAGATCGGGTGTGAGGTGAACGGTCTTTGTTTCGCCGACTTTCATGCCGATAACCGCGTTATTGAAGCCTTTGACCACGGTGCCGCTGCCGACCGTGAACGTAAGCGGCGTGTCCGTTCCTTTTACCTTTTTGTCAAATACGGTGCCGTCGTCGAGGGTTCCGACATAGTAGACCGATACCGTGTTGCCGTCCCTGACGATTCCGTCTGTGTCGGGTGCGGCGGTCTGTGTCGGGTTAGCGGCAGGATTTGTCGGGTCGGATGTCGTCTGTACTCCGGCGTTGCTCCCCGTGTTTGCGTTCGTTGACGTGCAGCCCGCGGCAATTGCGGTCAATATGACGAGGGCTGCAAAAATTATGATGTATCCGATTTTATTCATACAATGTTCCCTTGTAGTTTGGCGCTGATTGAATAAATACTACTTGCGGAAAAAGTTGCAGGAAAAGTTGTGAAAAAAGTTATTGTTGAATCGGGTGCTCTGCCTTATACAGGCAGATCAGGCTTTGTTTTCGGAAGTTTTCTCAGCCGCGTCTTCTGAGGTTTCGCCTGCCTCTGCGTCTGAGTTGTCGTCTTCCGCATCGTCTTTTGAATTGTCCTCGGAATCGTCGTCATCGGAATCCTTCGAATCTGCCGAAGTCTTGTCCGAATCCTTGTCAGAAGATTTGTCTTTGCGGTTGTCGCGGTTGCGGTTCTTACTTCCCTTTCTGCGTTTTTTATCGGCATCCTCGGGGTTTTCAAGCTTATCAACCTTCTTAATGCCGATGAGGTGAATCACCATCTTTCCGAAGAAGGTGAATCTCCTTGTCACCATGCCGACAATCTCCACTTTGTCGCCTTCATTTATGTCGAGATCGATAGGAGCGCCGTGCTGCGCGACGATTGAGCAGGAGCCGTCATTTACCGTGAATGCCGGACGGCATATCAGTCTGCCCTTGATCTTCTCGACATTTCCGCGGATTCTCACGGGTTTTCCGAGCATTGCGTCGTGGATACCGGCAATCCTGTAGTATTTGGACTGTGCCTCGTATTCGGGCAGAAGTTTCTCGTATGACTTTGCGACGCTGTAACTGTTGTATGCGGGAATGGCAATAAGGACGATTGAGAACAGAACACCCCATCCGATGATTATGTAATCGCCCATTCCGATACCCGTAATCGTAAACAGACTCAGACAAAAGACTGCGACGAGTATGTGAAGCGGCGATATGCCTATCGTGACACCACTTATCTTCATATTATTGAAACATCCTGCGGCGAAAATGCCGCCTTTTGATTGTTGTGTAATCCGTACTGTAATCAGTAAGTACTCAATTTACTCGAATATATATTTACTTAATTTAAACGACTTATTTAAAAAACAACTTAATTTTAACGACTTGATTTGAATAAAGACTTTTTTAAAAGGGAAATTGCGAACAATAAAAAAAAGATTGTTGGATTTTATAATCAGGCTGCCTTCTGAATGGCTTCAATATCCTTCTTGTAGCAGTAGTTGTAGATAACTGCCATGAAGAATGCGGCACCTACAATGTTACCGAGTGTAGACCAGATAAGGTTGCTTGTAATCATTGAAGTCCAGCCAAGCAGGTTTATGTTGGCGATTGATGCCGCCTGTTCCGCCGACAGATAAGGCATCGTCAGTATACCTGCGGGGATGAAATACATGTTGGCTACACAGTGTTCGTATCCTGCGGCAACGAAGCCCATGATCGGGAACCAGATACCGAGAATCTTCGAGACGATATCGTCGGCTGCGAGTGCAAGGAAGATTGCAAGACAGACGAGCCAGTTACAAAGAATACCCTTTAAGAATACGGATAAGATACCCATTACGCCGGCGTATGAGACTTTGCCGACCGCGATACCTACCGCACGTGCACCGAATGCCGTTGCGGCAATTGAACCGGATGCGGTAACGGTTGTCGTGAGCGGACCGTATGTCATGCAGAACGCCATGAAGAGCGATCCGACGAGGTTGCCGATGTAAACAATGACCCAGAGGTATGCCAGACCTGCGAGTGTTGCCTGACCCTGAAGGATTGCCATCGGAGCAAACATTGCGTCGCCGGTGAAGAGTTCGGCACCGGTGAGGACTACGAACATTAAACCAATCGGGAACAGTGCACCCGTTACTACCTGGGCGATACCTGCACCCAGAACTGCTGCTACTCCGGTTGAACCTACGGTTGCAACCGATGCTCCCATTGCAATATAAACGCCTGCGAGAAATGCTCTCACAAACATGTTGACAGGCGGAAGAGTACACTTACCCTTTCCGGCTGTTCCTATTTTTGCACATACCTGTGCCGGAGAAAATGCTACCATAATTAAAACCTACAAACCGGTATTTAGCCTTGTTTGTTAAACTTAATTAAGTTCTATAGGGTATTTATATTTTGTCAAATATTTGCATACTATAAATGCATGTATGTTAATCTGTTTATTTTAACAAACGGACTTTTTTAAATGAATCATGCAGTGTTTGTTCAGACAATCCGAGTTAACTGAAAAAAATTTCCCGCGCTTTTTTGAAGAGATAAACCGCTTTGTCAAGTGGTAATCTGTTAAAAGTTGTAAAAGTATTATGTTTACCTTTTTGTATCGGATCCTTATCGGATCCTGTATCGATCATGTATCGATCATGTATCTGATCTGTTTTATGTTCCACGGCAACAAACAGATATGAGTATAACCGGCATTCAGGAAATATCATGGCAAACGGCGAAATCACGGCGAAACTCGGCGACAGGGTTAAGGTTCATTTTACCACCCGCACCCCCGAAGGCGAGATATTTGAATCCTCCAGAGAGGTCTCGGATGAGCATGACGGCAGTCCGCAGGAGATTGTTCTGGGTGACGGCAGTATCAATCAGGTCTTTCTGGATACGCTTCTCGGCATGAGGGCGGGGGAGACCCGTAAGGTAAAACTCGCACCCGAGGACGCCTACGGCAGATACAACCCGAAACTGGTCTTCAGCATAAGGAAGTCGTTTTTGAATTTCAAATACGATCCGCAGGTCGGCGAGATGATAACCATAAAACTGCCCAACGGCAACAGGGCGCTCGTGAAGGTTCTGGAGATTGAGGGCAAGAAGATGAAGGTCGACGGCAATCATCCGATGGCGGGCAAGGAACTGACCTATGAGCTTGAGATGATTGAGATTGAGCCGGCAGGGGAGTAAGCGGGTGATTATGGAAGATCCGCGGGATTCACAGAACGCAAATCCCGAACATTCCGTACCCGGGCAGACCGCACCCCGCGAGCAGACTGCCGGCAACGGGCAGACAGTTCCCGTGCATACCGTTCCCGAACATACCGTTACTGAGCGTGTCTTCGACAGGAAAGGGCGCGAATATGAGATCTACGATCCGCCCTTCTACCGTTCGGAATTCGAGGAGGCATACCGCTATATCATCGACGAATACGAGATTGCGCCGCGGGAAATCGGAATATTCATCCCGTGTGCCCTGCGAAAACCCTACAGTTCAAGTCCGAGTCATAAGCTGTTTCATAAGATAATCGACGGCGTTCTGCCGCCCGAGAGGTATCATATCACAATCTTCGGGACATGCGGGACGGTTCCCGCCGAACTCGAACTGATGTATCCGTATGCCAATTATCATTACATGCTCGGCAAAAATCAGGATCCGCGGGTGAGAAAGGATTTTCACAGGATTGAGGTCTACCGTCTCCGCGGGTATCTGGAGAAGACGCGGAACACGTATAAGAAGAGAGTCGCCTACTGCATAGGTCCGTTCAGAAAAGCCCTGATTGAGGCGGCGGAGAAGACCGGCATCGAATTCATGCTCCTTCCGTCCGATCCTATGATAGATAAGATGTATGATATCGACTGTCCGTTTCCCGAGGGCAGTCTCTCAATGGATGAGTATATCGAGGAGTTCAGGCAGGGGCTTATCCGCTGCGCCGAATCGGACTGAAATTTGATTTAGATTGGATTGATATCGGCGATATCGGCATTCCGATTCGACAGTGCGGCTCAAATTACAGAGAATAATCCTTCTTAATCTTCCTAATCCGGTCGCGGACTTTTATGGCACGCTCGAAGTCCAGTGAATCCGCGGCTGCCTGCATCTCCTGTTCGAGTTCTATAATATAGTTGGGGATGTCGGTCTTCGGGATATGTCTGGTATCCGTGATATCGACCTCCTTCTCTTTTATCGGCTTTACAATCGTTTTCGGAGTTATTCCGTGCTCTTTGTTGAACGCAATCTGCATGTCGCGGCGGCGCTTCGTCTCGGCAAGAGCGGCTTTGATGGAATCCGTCATCCTGTCGGCATAAAGGACGACGTAGGAATCCGCGTTTCTTGCCGCCCGCCCTATGGTCTGAATGAGGCTTCGGGTGTCGCGCAGGAAACCGTCCTTGTCGGCATCGAGGATACCGATGAAACCGACCTCGGGGATGTCCAGACCTTCGCGGAGCAGGTTGATGCCGACGAGAACGTCGAATTTGCCCAGCCGCAGTTCGCGGATGATCTCGGTTCTCTCGATGGTGTCGATATCCGAGTGGAGATACCTAGTCTTTATGCCTTTTGCCGCAAGATACTCGGTCAGTTCCTCGGCGAGTTTCTTCGTGAGCGAAGTTATGAGGGCGCGGTTTCCGCGTTCGATTGTCTTCTTAATCTCTTTGATGAGGTCCTGCGTCTGACCCGTCACGGGTCTTACAAAGACCTCGGGATCGACAAGCCCCGTCGGTCTGATAATCTGCTCAACGACCTGCTCGGAGTGTTTTGACTCGTATTCGCCCGGCGTTGCGGAGACGAAGATGACATTCCGCATGTATTCCTCGAACTCGGTGAAGACGAGGGGGCGGTTGTCCAGCGCCGACGGAAGCCTGAATCCGTAGTCGACGAGGGTCTGTTTTCGCGATCTGTCGCCGTTGTACATCCCGCGAACCTGCGGGAGAGTCTGGTGGCTCTCGTCGATGACCATGAGGAAATCCTTCGGGAAATAATCCAGAAGACAGAACGGTTTCTCGCCTTTTTTGCGGTGATCGAAGAATCTTGAGTAGTTTTCGATACCTTTGCATGACCCCGTCTCCTCTATCATCTCGAGATCGTAAAGTGTCTTCTGCCGCAGGCGGTGAGCCTCAAGGACGCCGAGCTGCTTCACACGCTCCTCGAGTTCTTCTTTTATCTCCGCAATCGCGCCGGCTTTCTCGTCTTCGGGGACGATATACTGTTTTGCGGGGTAGATGAAGAAGTAGTTGAGCGACTGAATCCGCTTGCCCGTTATCTTGTCGATCTCGGAGATTCTCTCGATTTCGTCGCCGAAGAACTCCACTCTGATTATATTGTTCATGTAGCCCGGAATCAGGTCTACGGTGTCGCCTTTTGCGCGGAAACGTCCCGGGGCAAGTTCGAGGTCGTTTCTCTCGAAGAGGACGTCGACAAGGCGCGAGAGGAGTTCCCTGCGCTTTATTCTGTCGCCGACATTGATCTCGAAGCCCATGAACTCAAAGTTTTCGGGGTTGCCGGCGCCGTAAATCGCCGAGACCGAAGCGACGACAATGACATCGCTCCTCGAGAGCAGGGATGCCGTTGCCGAAAGCCGCATCTGCTCGATTTTCGGGTTGATCTGCGCGTCTTTCTCGATATAGATGTCCCTCTGCGGAATATAGGATTCCGGCTGGTAATAGTCGTAGTAGGAAACGAAGTATTCCACGCGGTTATTCGGGAAGAAGTCCCTGAATTCGTTGAAGAGCTGCGCCGCAAGAGTCTTGTTATGCGCCAGCACAAGGGTGGGTTTGTTGCACGCGGCTATGACGTTGGCGATGGTAAACGTCTTTCCCGAGCCGGTTACCCCGAGAAGCGTCCGGCACCGGAGATTTCTCTTTCCGCCTTCCACGAGTTCCTCTATGGCTTTCGGCTGAGATCCTTTCGGCTCAAAATCGCTTACCAGTTCAAAAGGGACATTGACTCTCTGCATTTCGGATCCGCAATATCTGTTTGTTTTTTACCTTCTTAGCGCTTTACCATTTTATTAAATGGTATTTTGTTTCATCGATATTCGCCGCCTCACGCCTCAGTTGTCGTCCGAGATCTCTTTGCTTCTGAGCAGGCGGTTATATGTGATGGCAAATCTGTGCGCCTCGTCGCGAATCTCCTGTATGAAGAGCGAGGCTTTTTCGCTGCGCTTCATCGGAATCGGCGTCGAAAACCCGGGGACGAATATCTCTTCCTCACGCTTGGCAACCGAGATTATCGGGATTTTTACGCCGATCTCATCGAGGGATGCCTTGGCATACGAGAGCTGTCCTTTGCCGCCGTCGATGATAATGAGGTCGGGAAACTCGCTGCCTTCGTTCTTAAGCCGCAGATAACGCCGCTTTACGACCTCGGCGATGGATGCGAAGTCGTCGATCTGATCGACCGTCTTTATCTTAAACCTGCGGTAGTTGCTCTTGTCGGGTTTTCCGTAGCGGAACTGCACCATGGAGCCGACCATTGCCGTGCCCGCGAGGTGGGATATATCGAAGCACTCGATGACCTGCGGCTCTTCGGGCAGATGCAGGCGTTTTCCGAGTTCCTTTACCTTGGATTCGCCGCCGAAGAATATTGTCGTTACATTGTGCGCGACGAGGTCGAGGAGGATTTTTTTGTCGCCCTTCTGCGGGACCGTTATCGTGACCTTCTTTTCCTTGCGGCGGGTGAGGTATTCGCCGACGGCATCGCCGACAGTCTCGGGGAGAATCAGCTCGGAGGGTGGCTCGTTCTCGGAATAATACTGAATTATGAACTCTTCAATCGATTCGGCGACGTCTTCGCCGCTGCCGAAGACAAACTCCTGTTTCTCGGCAAGGCAGCCCTTCCAGACCGAAAACAGCATGAGGTAAATTCTGCCGTCGCGCTCGGCATAATTGATTACGTCCTCGTCCGTGACTTTTTTCTGCTCGATATGCTGGCGGTCGGCAAGATGCTTCAGAGCCGCTATCTGATCGCGGCAGAGCATGGCTTTCTCAAACTCCAGATTCGCCGAGAACGTCTTCATTTCGTCTTCGAGGGCGCGGATTATCTCCTTCGTGTTCCCCTTAAGGACTGCGGAGGCTTTCTTTACCTGCGCCAGATACTCCTCTTTTGTGATTCTGTTCGCGCAGGGGGCGCTGCAGGTCTCGATATGGGCACGCAGGCAGGGGCGTTTGGGCATCTTTTTGCATGAGCGCAGTTTGAAGGTCTTTTTTATGACCGAGAGGACATAGTCACGCTCCTTTGCCGAGACGAAGGGACCGAAATACTCCCCCGAATCCCCCTTTTTGCGCGCTATCGTCACGGTAGGGTTTTCGTCACCCGTCATTCTTATGT
>JAFZMT010000205.1 GCA_017553245.1 Methanomicrobium sp. | reverse complement strand
GGTTGAGTTCGTTCAGATTCAGCTGAATTATCTCGACTGGGAGGATGACGGCATTCAGTCAAAAAAGAGCCTTGAGGTCTGCAAAAAGCACAACAAGCCCGTAATCGTGATGGAACCCGTTAAGGGGGGCAACCTCGTAAACATCCCCGCGGATGCCGAAAAACTCTTCAGGGATTATGACCCGCAGGCTTCAAATGCGTCATGGGCGCTTCGTTTCGCGGCGTCGCAGGATAACGTCGCGGTCGTTCTCTCGGGAATGTCAAATATCGATCAGATGATGGACAATCTGAAGACGATGGCGGATTTCAAGCCGCTGAATGCGGAAGAACTTGAGATCGTAGGAAAGGCGACCGAAATTATCAGAAAGGCGGTCGTAATTCCGTGCACAAACTGTCAGTACTGTGTGCACGACTGCCCCAATGAGATCCCGATTCCGCTCTACTTCTCGCTTTACAACGCGGAGAAACGCACGAACACGCCCGGATTTTCGACGCAGATGGTCTATTATCAGAACCTTAACAAAAAGCATCCGAAGGCTTCGGAATGCGTGGAATGCGGAGCCTGTGAGGATGCCTGCCCGCAGCATATCGAGATTACGAAATGGCTCAAGGATGTCGCGGAGACATTCGAGGTCGATTGGTTCTGAATTTAAACGGATTAAACGGGTTGAAAACACTGTCGGCGTGCGATTTGATGATACCCGATATATGCCCGATATGACGGAAAAATGACGGAAAAATGACGGAAAAAAGTATAAAACTCGGATTCGGAACGCTGAGGCTTCCGCTCACTGACAAACACGATGTGGCTTCGATAGATTACGATCTCTTGAGTCGCCTTGTCGATCTCTTTCTGGACGGGGGTTATGTGCGGTTTGACACCGCATATCCCTACCACGATTTTCACTCCGAAACTGCCGTGCGGCGCTGTCTTACGCAGAGGCACGAGCGGAGCGAGTATGAGCTTTCCACAAAGATGCCCATGCATCTCTTTGAGTCCCGCGACGATCTTGAGAGGATTTTCGCAGAACAGCTGAAGAACTGCGGCGTCGAATACTTCGACAGATACCTGCTTCACAACATCAATGCCTCCAATATAAAAAAAGCCGAAGAGTTTGACGCTTTCGGGTTTTTGGCGGCGAAGAAGGCTGCGGGGCTTATCGGCGAATACGGATTTTCGTTCCATGATTCTCCGGGCGTACTCGACGAAATTCTGACGAATCATCCGGTGGATTTCGTTCTTTTGCAGATAAATTACATCGACTGGGAAGATTTGGGCATACAGGCGAAGAGATGCTACGAAACGGCAAGACGGCACGGCGTGAGGATTCTCGTCATGGAGCCGCTTAAGGGCGGCAATCTTGCGCGGATTCCCAAAGAAGCCGAAGAACTGATGCGGTCTTATGACCCGGCGGCAAGCCCCGCCTCGTGGGCGCTTCGTTTCGCGGCAGGACTTGAGGGTGTAGAGACCGTATTTTCCGGCATGAACACGGTCGGTCAGGTCGAGGAGAATATGGCAACAATTGCGGATTTAAAACCGCTGAATGCGCGGGAGCACGAGATACTCGACGAAGTCGTAAAGATAATCCGCGAGCATACCGCCGTTCCCTGCACGGCATGCCGCTACTGCGAAGAGGGCTGTCCCTGCAATATTCCGATTGCCGATTACATGGCGCTGTATAACAGCGCAAAGAGCGACAACCCGAAGACTTCCTCGGCATCGTCGAGTCAGTATTTCTATTATCTTGCGCTGACAAGACTGCGCGGGAAAGCCTCGGACTGCACGCAGTGCGGTCAGTGTGCCGATGCCTGCCCGCAGCATCTTCCCATACCCGAACTTATGAAGGACGTCACCGAGATATTCGAGAAGAATCCGACGTTTCCGTCGAAGAAATAGCGGCAGTGTTATTCTTCGGCGGCACGAAACAGGATAATATGAAACTGGACGGATTCGGCATCATGGTCGACGATATGGGGGTCATGGTGCGCTTTTACAGGGATGTGCTCGGCTTTGAGATAACCGAGGATGATGAAACCACCAATGTTTTTCTTGAAAAGGACGGCACACTCTTTCTGCTGTATCGGAAAACCGATCTCGAAGAGCTTACCGGCAGTAAATTTTCCTATTGCAAAGGAATCAACGGGCATTATGAGATTGCTCTGAGCGTTGATAACTATGCGGCGGTAGACATTGCCTATGCGGATGTGACCGCGGCAGGTGCGAAAGGCATAATGCCGCCGACGACCGAACCGTGGGGGCAGAGAACCTGCTATATTGCAGACCCCGAGGGCAACCTGATAGAGATAGGTTCGTTTAACAAAGAGTGAGTAAAGAGTGAGTAAAGTGAGTAATGAGTGAGTTACCATGGCGGCATTCGATTATAAGAAAGAGTACAAAGAGTTCTACATGCCCAAGGCAGAGCCTGCGATTGTTACAATCCCGCCCATGAACTATATCGCCGTCCGCGGTCGCGGAGACCCGAACGCCGAAGACGGCGAGTATAAAGAGGCAATCGGACTCCTCTACGGCGTTGCCTACACAATCAAGATGAGTAAGAAGGGCGATCACAAAATCGAGGGCTATTTCGATTATGTGGTGCCGCCGCTGGAGGGCTTCTGGTGGCAGGAAGGCGGCGAAACGGACGGCAGCGGCACAGGTAACGGCACCGGCGTAAGTGGCGGCGTCGACTATGCCCACAAGGATAACTTCCGCTGGATCTCGGTCATAAGACTGCCCGACTTCGTTAAGGAGGAGGACTTTCGTTTTGCCGTAAAAACGGCGACAGAAAAGAAGAAACAGGACTTTTCGAAGGTCGAGTTCCTCACCGTGGACGAGGGGCTTTGCGTGCAGTGCATGCACATCGGCAGTTTCGATGACGAACCCGCCACGGTCGCCCTTATGGATAAGTATCTGGATGAGAACGGATACGAGAACGATCTCTCGGATACGCGCCGGCATCATGAGATATATCTCTCGGATGCAAGGCGGGTTGCGCCCGAAAAGCTCAAGACCGTCATCAGACATCCGATAAAGTTGAAAGAACAGTCTGAAAAGAGGCATATATAAGAGGCATATATATGGGGCAGATATGGAGTATATTCGCGTAACAAAGGATAATCTCGAAAATGAGCACATATGCTGTGCCATCTCCAACAATAAGGACGTGCAGGTCGCGTCAAAGAAGGCGTGGCTGAAGGAGAGATTTGACGACGGGCTTGTCTTCTTAAAGAGCGTGGAGCGGGGCAAGTGCTTCATCGAATACATGCCGGCGGAGAACGCATGGGTTCCGATAATCGCGGATGACT
>JAFZMT010000204.1 GCA_017553245.1 Methanomicrobium sp. | reverse complement strand
GCCCGACAAAGCAGGATAAACTGTTTTTCTGAAACTTACGTCCGGAAAGATACGGTCAAAATCCGACCGTCCGAAAATGCCTGTACGTAATCGACGTTTATGTCATTATTATCTCACAATTTTGTCGCAATATATATGCATTCACGAAATCAAATATCTGTTATAAATAATCTATCAACAAATAATCAACAATTAACCATCAATCAATAATCAATCAAATAGAATTCGGTAAGTGGCGGGCATTTTTGTCCTGCAAAAAGGGTTGATTTATGAAGAAATATGTGATTGGCATTACCGGCGCAAGCGGAATTATATATGCGCGAAGACTTCTGGAAATCCTCTCGGAGCTGGCTGAAGTCCATGTAATCATATCCGATCTCGGCAAAGACATTGCGGCTCACGAAGGGGTTGAACTGGAAGGCTTTGATGCGATATATCTCGAAGAAGATGACATGTTTGCCGATGTTGCAAGCGGATCCTTCCTCTATGACGGCATGATCGTTGTCCCGTGCAGCATGAAGACACTTGCGGCGATAAACGCCGGTTTTTCAAGCAACCTTATCACGCGAACCGCCGACGTATGCCTCAAAGAGCGCCGCAAATGCATTCTTATGCCGCGCGAGATGCCCTATTCAACCATTCATTTAAGAAACATGCTCTCCTTAAGCGAGGCGGGCGCGACAATAATGCCGCTTTGCCCCGCATTTTACATGAATCCCGTAAGCATCAATGATCTCGTGGACATGGTTATCGCCAGAGTCCTGGATCATCTGGGTATAGAACATTCAATTGGAGAGCGCTGGAGCGGATACTGATGAGAAATTTCATAAAAAAGATGAGAGAAGCGGGTCTTGTGGAAGATATCGAAAGACCCGTGTCAACGGAGTTTGAAGCCGCTAAAATATCGGCGGGTACGAATAAGCTGGTATATCTGCACAATCTGGACGGGCACGAGGCTGTGATGAATCTTTTATCCAGCAGAAAGGCTCTCTCGGTTGCGCTCGGATACGACGAAAAGGATATAGTAAAGAACCTCGCTAAATGCGAATATAACGGCAAAGTAACCGTCAAAGGCAGTCTCAGCGGGATAGTAAGCCCCGCTGATGCCGATCTGACCGCGCTTCCGATCTTAAAGCATTTCCCCAAGGATGCGGGCAGGTATCTGACATCGGGCGTGGTCTTCTCGGAGTACGGCGGCATTGTAAACGCTTCTGTTCACAGGATGCTTGTTCTGGATAAGAATCATCTTGCCGCAAGGCTCGTCGAAGGTCGCCACACGCATACCCTTCTTAAAGCCGCGCTTGCCGACGGCAAAAAACTGCCCGTCGCAATCACAATCGGAACCGATCCGCTCGTCACGTTTGCGTCATGCACAAGGGTTCCCGAAGGAAAAGAGATGCCCTATGCCGCCGAACTCCTCGGCGGAGAGATTGAACTCTACACCTGTGAAAACGGCGTGAAGGTGCCGGAGGCGGAGATTGTCCTCGAAGGTTACATAACCGCGGATAAGGCTGAGGAAGGTCCTTTTGTCGATATTACGGGAACATACGACCCGATAAGACCTGCGCCGGTCATCGAGCTTACAAAGATGTATGTGAAGAAGAATGCGATTTACCACGGCATTCTCCCGGGCGGCAGCGAGCACAAACTTCTCATGGGCATGCCCTATGAGCCGAAAATATACAAGTCGGTTGCGGGCGTCACTACCGTGAGGAATGTCTCGCTTACCACCGGCGGCTGCGGTTACCTGCACTGCGTGGTTCAGATACGCAAGAATACGCAGGGCGACGCCAAGAACGCGATTATGGCGGCATTTGCGGCGCACACATCCCTTAAGCATGTCGTTATCGTCGACGAAGACATTGACATATTCAATATGGAGGATGTCGAGTATGCTATTGCCACCCGCGTTCGCGGGGATACCGACCTTATGGTCATATCGGGCGTCCGCGGTTCATCGCTTGACCCGTGCAGAATCGGCGACGGCATGAACGTAAAGATAGGCGTGGATGCCACCATGGTTATGGGTAAGGAAGCGGAGTTTATCAGAGCAGGCTGGGATGACTGAGGAAAACAGGCAGAATAACTGATGAAAAGAGGTAGAGGAAAATGAATCTTGATAAAGAAGATGAGATGATTCTTGCCGGCGAATACGGTGAGACACGTCAGAAAATGATGGAAATTCTTGTAGCGCTCGGCAAGGTATTCGGTGCCGAAAGCCTTGTGCCGATTACATCGGCGCAGATCAGCGGGGCGTCCTACAAGACAATCGGCAAATGGGGTCTGGAATGGCTGAACAACCTTGATGCAAAGGTTGCCGTGCCCTCTGTTTTAAACCCCATCGGAATGCCGCGCGACAACTGGCAGGAGATAGGCATACCCAAGGATTTCGCCGACAGTCAGAACGAGGTCGTAAATGCCTACAAACGTCTCGGAATCCGTCTGGAATGTACGTGCACTCCGTATTATCTGAACATTACCAACTACGGAGATCATCTGGCATGGTCGGAGTCATCCGCGGTTTCCTACGCGAATTCCGTGCTCGGGGCAAGGACAAACCGTGAAGGCGGTCCGTCGGCACTTGCGGCGGCGATGGTTGGAAAGACCCCGAATTACGGTCTTCACCTCTTTGAGAACAGAATGCCGCAGGTCGCCGTTGAGGTCGAGGCGGGCGCGAAGTATGCGAACCACTTCGGCGCCGTCGGATATCTTGCGGGTAAGCTGGTCGGCAACAGGATTCCGCTGTTCACGAATATCCGCCCGTCACGCGATCAGTTAAAGGCGATGGGCGCGGCGATGGCGGCATCCGGCGCGGTTGCGCTCTATCATGTCAAAGGCATCACCCCGGAGACCAGACTGCCGACTTTCAAGGCGGTTCCATCGGAGACAATTACGATTGAGAAGTCCGATATCGACGAGCTCTTCAAAGAGGTCGATGTCGATGCCGTTGCGGTTGGCTGTCCGCACTGCTCACCCGACGAGCTGGCGAAGCTTGCCGAACTTCTGGACGGCAAAAAGGTGAAGAAGACATTCTATGTCTTTGCCGCAAAGGGCGTAAAGTCGGCAAATCCCGAGTATGTCGCAAAGATTGAGAAGAGCGGCGCCAGAGTCATAGAGGATACATGCATCGTGGTCTCGCCGGCGATGGATAAATTCGGGACCGTGATGGTCAATTCGGGTAAAGCGTTTGCATACGTTCCGAATATGTGCGGATGCAATGTCAGAATCGGCACTACCGAAGAATGCGTCGATGCGGCGACAAAGTAATATTGACAACTATTATTATCAACCGGATAATAAGTCAATAATGCGGTAAGGCATAATGCAATTATGCATAAGCATAATGCATAATGCAATCAGGCATGATGCAGCAATGAATAATGCAAAGGCAATCGGAGAATAACTTATCAACGGTGATATTATGGAAAAAACGGTAAACGGCAAACAAATTGATCGGGCACTGCTTGTTCTGGGCTGTCCGCAGGTGCCCATACAGACAACCGCCGTCCTTTACATCGCGGGACGCTTAAAGAAAGCAGGCATAAAAACTGTAATTGCGGGAACACCTTCGGCACGTCTTCTGGTGAAATACGGCGATATCGACGGTCACTATATCGATGAGATAAAGGATCTGGACATGATTATCGATGCGGTTGCCGAGAAGAAAGAGTCCTATCCGATGTGTTTTGTCTTCATACACAATGATGCGGGTATCTCCTATGCCGCGACAATGAATTCAATCCTCGGCGGAGTCGTCTATCCCGTGATTTTCGGAAGCGACGCCGAGAAGATGAGTGAGATGATTGATTTCGACTGCGAAAAGATAACGGCAGTTGCGGCGCACAATCCCAAACCGCTCATAAGTGCGATTGACAGGGTGTTAAAATGGGATGCTTAGATAAACTGCCCTATGAGATAATTCTGC
>JAFZMT010000203.1 GCA_017553245.1 Methanomicrobium sp. | reverse complement strand
GTCATCGTTAACACGCCCTCATCCTATAACACGGAATGCCGGGAAACTTACCAAGAATTATTAGGAATTAATTAAAAAACTTTGGTAACGGCGTTGCAGAATCGCAAAATGCAATAATGCCGACGGAGAAGAACGCTTATGTCAGATGTAATTATCCTCAACGCAAGTCCCAGAAAGAACGGCAACACTGAGATACTCTGTAAAGAATGTGCCGATGCACTCGAATCAAACGGAATCAGAACCGAGATCATCTCCTTTACGGGCTGCGAATTCACGTCCTGTAAAGCCTGCGGATACTGCGGCAAACACGGAAAATGCGCAATCGATGACGGACTCAACGATATAATCGACAAGATTCGCGAGGCATCCGGTCTTGTCGTGGCCTCGCCGGTTTACTTCGGCACCGCACGCGGCGACCTTATGTCAGCAATCCAGAGAATCTCGATGGTCTCCTACGGCGGCGACAGATTCCTTTCCAAGATGGTCGGCGGTCCGATAGTTGTCGGCAGACGCGGCGGTCAGACTGCGGCACTTCAGGAACTCCTCATGTTCTACTTCATCAACGATATGGTCGTTGTCGGCTCGGATTACTGGAATATCGCCTTCGGCAGAGACAAAGGCGAGGTCTCGGACGATGCCGAGGGAATAAGGACGGTAAGGAAGTTCGGCGAAAACATGGCGCTGATTATCAAATCGCTGAACGGATAAATCAGTGTAAAATCATAACATAAAACAGAACAATAAATCAGAAAAAATTAAATTATATTTTCTCTTTTCGGCACCATAACGCCGTTGTCAGTTTCCGAAGAAGGTCCGGAGGAAATCCTTCGCGTTCAACTGACCGTATCCGCCGTATGCCGCAGCTTCCGCCTCGGAATAGACCTGACAGTTGTCGGGTTCGATGCCGGGACCCATGATTGCGAACGGAATCGGATCGGCGGTATGCGTCTTGAGCGCAATCGGGGTGGGGTGGTCGGGTAAAACGGCGATCTTGAGGTCTTCGCCCTCGAAAGCATCAAGGATTTCGCCGATGACCCCGTCAAGCCTCTCAATCGCAAGCACCTTCTCCTTGAGGCTGCCGAGATGACCTGCCTCGTCGGGCGCTTCCACGTGCATGTAGACGAAGTCAAGACCGTCTTTCAAGGCTTTAACCGCGTAATCCGCCTTTGCCTTGTAGTCGGTATCGAGGTATCCCGTTGCGCCCGGCACCTTTATGGTCTTCATGCCCGCACATACCGCAATGCCGTTTAAGAGGTCGACTGCCGAGATCATGCCGGCGGTGACGCCGTATTTCTCCCTGAAATTCTCAAGGACGGGTTTTTTACCGCCGCTCCACGGCCAGATCTGCGTTGCCGGGGTTTTGCCCTCCGCAATCCTCTTTTTGTTGACGGGGCTGTCCTTAAAGACCTCGCGGCTTATCGCGACGCACTCCGCAAGAATATCCTCGTCGCCGCCTTTGGGCACGTATTCCGCAATCTTTTCGCCCGTGATGTCATGCGGCGGCTTTGTGGTCGCGCCTTTGCCGTCGCCGATAACGAGCAGATTCCTGTAGCTCACACCCGGATATCCGCGTGCACGTGCGGGGAGCTTCTCATTAAGCTCTTTGAAGAGAAGTGCCCCTTCCGCCGATGAAATATGCCCCGCCGAGAAGTCGTTCATGACGCCGTCCGTGACATTCACGAGGTTGCAGCGGTATGCAAGATCCGCGGGCTTCAAATCAATGCCCATGCTTACGGCTTCGAGCGGACCGCGTCCCGTGTAGCATTCTTCGGCGCGGTATCCGAGCACGCCTAAGTTTGCGACATCGCTTCCCGGGTCGAATCCCTGTGATACCGTCTTGAGCATTCCGCACCGTCCGCGTTCGGCAATGCGGTCCATGTTCGGCGTGTTGGCAAATTCGAGAGGGGTCTTGCCGTCTATCTCATCGCATTTCCAGTCCGCCATCCCGTCTCCGAGAACCACAATATACTTCATTTTATCCTCCGCCTGAAATCTCCAGAAATCATTTATTGTTTATATCGTTATTCGGTCATGCCGTATGTCTACTCTATAAATTGTCTTATCGGATAATATAGTGTCTTTTCTGTGCAAAAAGACAAACCCGCCCTACCACGTGTGTTATCCCCTGTCTTACCCCGTGTCTCACCGGAATTCGGAGTAATCATCAGAAGTAATTCAACTCGTCAAGAAGGGTTTTTACCGCACTTCTGACCGATTCTTTTGAGGTCGTCGTCGGCTTCCACCCGAGCGCCTTCAGTTTGTCGACGCTGAGCTGCATCTTCGGAACATCCCCCACCCAGCCGCGTGTGCCGCCCGTGTATCTGAACTTGACGTCAGAGAGTTTCATCCCGCTTACCACGATTTCGGCAAGCTCGGTCACGCTTATCCAGTCTTCGGAGCCGATATTGTAGAAATTGAAGGTATCCTTTGAGTTTTCGACGGCGAAGAGCACCGCATCCACGCAGGCGGAGACCTCGAAATACGACTTGGACTGTTTGCCGTCGCCGAGAATTTCGAGTTCCTTGGGGTTGTTCATGAGTTTGTGGACGAAATCCCAGATTACGCCGTGACCGCTCCTCTGTCCGATGATGTTTGCGAACCGAAACACGACCGCCCGCATGTCAAAGGTGTAGGCATATGAGGCAATCATCGCCTCCGCCGCAAGTTTCGAGCCCGCATAAATCGATATGGGTATCATCGGCGAGTAGTCCTCGGGTGTCGGGATTACGGTCGCCTCTCCGTAGACGGTCGAGGTCGAGGTAAAAACAATCGTCTTTACGCCGTTTAGCCTCATAGCCTCAAGGACGTTGATTGTCGCCGCCGTATTGCTCTCAAAGACGGGCTTGGGGATGCCTGCGCTTGCACGGACGTCGGGGTCGGCGGCGATGTGAAAGACCCTGTCCGCGCCGGCAAAACTCTTTTCCCAGCCGGATTGTGTCCTCAGATCCGCGTTAAGGAACTGAATCCTTCCCGAATCGATGTGCTTTTGTATGTTCTCAAGTCTGCCTGCCGAAAGATTGTCGATGACAAGGATTCTGTCACCGCGTTTTACAAGAGCGTCGACAAGGTTTGAGCCGATAAAGCCCGCTCCGCCCGTAACTATTGAATACATTCTCCTCCCCGCAAATACATTGATCCGACCGATACGATTAATCCAACTGATACGATTAATCCGACCAATCCGATTAATCAGAATATCGGAAATTCTTATTGAAATCTTGTTTTGCCATATTATTTTTGTAATGTTTGATTAAATACTTTTGATTTACGGGATATGTTATTCGGGTTACGTTATTCGGGTTATGTAAGTTCGGTTTATTTAATTCGGGTTACGTAAATCCGAAAATAATCAGGGTAATTAAGAATATAAAGTATACTGCACAACATTTCTGAGAATGGATAAGAAAATTGCCGCCAGACTTCTGGATGAGATACGGAGTAAAAAACCGTTGATCCACCACATAACCAATTATGTTACGGTAAACGACTGCGCCAATATCACAATATGCGTCGGTGCATCGCCTGTAATGGCAGACTGCATCGAAGAGGTTGAGGAGATGACGGGCATAGCAAACGCCCTTGTCTTAAACATCGGCACCCTCTCACCCGCACTCATCGACTCGATGGTTGTCGCGGGTATTGCCGCAAACAAAAAAGGAATCCCCGTTGTTCTCGACCCCGTCGGCATCGGGGCAACCAAGCTCAGAACAGAGAGCGTTCTGCGGCTCTTAAAAGAGGTAAAGTTTGCCGTGATTAAAGGTAATGCGGGTGAGATAGGGGTTCTCGCCGGCGCTCAGGCAACCGTCCGCGGTGTGGATTCGGGAGGTCTCGAAGGCGACCGCGTTGAGGTCACAAAGAAATGCGCACAGCTCACCGGCAGTGTCATTGTCATGACCGGCGAGGTTGATATAGTCTCGGACGGCGAAACCGTGCTTACGGTCTCTAACGGCAGCAGCAGAATGGGCGCATTATCGGGAACGGGCTGTATGACGGCGTCAATCATCGGCGCATTCTGTGCGGTTACCGACCAGTATCTCACCGCCGCGGCATGCGGCGTTGCGCTCATGGGTCTGTGCGGTCAGAAGGCGGCAACCTACGCAAAAGGACCCTACTCATTCAGGGCAGGTCTTGCCGATGAGATGTCACGCCTGAAATCCGTTGAGTTCGCGGTCGATGCAAAGATTAAGCACATTAATCCGTAACCGAAAAATACGGCAATATCAATCGGATCAGAAAATGCCTGCGAAATCTCATCCCCCCGTACTTCATCCCAATGCACCCCATCCATATGCACTCTACGTCGTCACCGACATAAAAGTCTCGGGGGGGCTTACCCATGAAAGACAGGCGGAATTATGCTTTGCCGGCGGCTGCGATGCGCTTCAGCTCCGCGAAAAGGATTGCGGCGATGCGGGGCTGACTGCGACCGCAAAGAACATTGTCGCAATAAAGCAGCGCTTTGAAACCGAAAACCCGAATTATCACCCGCTTTTTTTCGTCAACGACAATATTGACGCCGCCATAAAATCCGGCGCCGACGGCGTCCATCTTGGTCAGGATGACATGCCCCTCTCCGAGGCTCGCAGGCTGATGCCCAAATCCACGGGGTTTCTAATCGGCATCTCGGTCGGCAGCGTTGCCGAAGCCCTCAGTGCCGTTGCCGAAGGCGCCGATTACGTCGCATTAAGCCCGGTCTTTGACACGACCTCTAAGGATGACGCGGGGAGCGGAAAAGGGCTTAAGGTGCTTGCGCAAATACGGGAGGCTGTCGGCGATGAGTTTCCCGTAATCGCCATCGGCGGCATAAACGCCTCAAATGCCAAATCGGTTACGGATGCGGGCGCGGACGGCTGCGCGGTAATCTCGGCTGTTCTTGCAAAACCCGATGTGACGGCGGCGGTAAAAGAACTTCGGAGAGTCATTCTCTCCTGATTGTGTGCGCTTTACTTATTTTGTAAATCTTTGGATACAAAAGTCTCAGCTCTCGCCGTCCAAGTCCAACTTCTTCTTCAGCCAGCCGCCGTGACGGAAGAACAGGTAGTTCATCGTGCACATGGATATCGAACCCAAAACAATCGCATACCAGATAAAGTCAATCGGAAATTTGTTGATCATCATGAAATACGCCGCAGAGCACTGGACAATGAGCATACCGATGATTGCCGAATACATTCCGGGTCTTGTAGCGCCTGCGCCGTTCATGGCAAAACCGAGCACCAGGGTGGTCGCAATTATCCAGTAGGAGAGCGGTATCACATGCATGAAACTTATACCCACGTCAAGATCCTCGCCTTCAAGACCGAAAACAGCAAGGATCTCCGGGGCGAATATAATGTAGATTGCCGCAATCACGCAGATGAAGCCTACGGAAATTGCAACAGCGTATTTGACAGCCTGTATGGCGCGTTCGGGCTTCTGTGCGCCCAGATTCTGACCGACCATGATGGCGACTGCCGTGCCGAAACCCATGACAATGATGAGTCCCAGCATATCGATTCTTATACAGACGCCGTATGCCGCAATCTCAGCCTCGCCGTAGAAGGCGATAATCCACATCATGAGTATGAATGCCACACTTCTGATACCCATCTGAACGGCGCTGGGGATTGCGACAAACAGAATATCCGTAAGCAGTTTCGGTCTGAATTCGAAATGCACGGGCAGTCTTACCGGTTTTGACTTATATGACGGCAGGAGATAGATAATCCCTGCGAAGATGGCTATACCGCATGTCCTTGCGATTAAGGTGGCATATGCCGAGCCCGCTATTCCAAATGCGGGCAGACCGAAAAAACCGTCTATAAGAACCGGATTCATGATAATATTGATGATATTGATGGCAATCATCACAAACATCGGCGTCTTAGAATCGCCGCTCGCCTGAAATGCTGCCACGATAAGCATCAGTATGATTACGGAAAAAATGCCCGTCAGAAGCGGTGTGATATATCTGGCGCCTTCGGCAGCGGCAACGGGATCCCTGCTTAATAATAAGAGAATCTCTTCCGACTTGAACAGACCTATAAACCCGAGAAATAGGGCGATACCTACCGAAATTATAAGAGAGTGCGCCAGAATTTCAGGAATTTTATCATGATTGTTTGATCCGTAAGCCCGCGCCACGAATGCCGCGGTTGCCGTCATAAGCCCTATGAACAGGATTCTGAGCACCATCATGAGCGACATGCTCACCGAGCCGCCCGCAATCGAGGCTTCTCCCAGTTGCCCTATGAAGTACATGTCGACGATCTCAAGAACGCTGTGAAGGGCGTTGCTCATGATAATCGGCAGTGCGACTATGAGAAGGGCTTTTAGCAGACTGCCCTCGGTAATGTAATTGTCATTACCCGCTTTTCCTCCATGCTCTCCGACGTGCTTGGGATTCATCTCTTCGGTAATGGTTTCGACTCCTGCGGCAATTTAAGATAATTCAAATTTAGCCTTAAAGTATATCAGCTATTGCATTCAAGATTCGCACGGCTTGAGGATGATAAATCCGAAAAAAAGTAAAATTGTTGATTTTTGAATTTTTTATACAGAAGTTTCAGTTCCCGCCGCCCAAGTCCAGCTTCTTCTTCAGCCAGCCGCCG
>JAFZMT010000202.1 GCA_017553245.1 Methanomicrobium sp. | reverse complement strand
TACGACGGTAAAATCATCAAAAAGGAAAAACACGAGCACAAGATCCGAAAAAAATCTGACAACAGATAAAATCAAAAGCGCACAACACCAAATAAATCAAAGAAACAAAAATACTAAAAGAAAAAGTCCGAAAAACCGGGTCGCAGAAAAGAGCCAAAAAAGGCAAAAAAATTATTTTGCCTGGCTTTTAGCCCGAATTTTCTTGAGACGAACAAGTTCGTCCCTTTCCATCTCATCAAGTCTCATCTTGATGAAGTCACGTGCCTGCTTGAGTTCCGGGATAACCTTGAACTCAAGAGCATTAACACGGCGTTTTGTTGACTCAATCTCGTCCAGAAGACGCTTCATGGTGGTCTCTATCTCGGCCGCCTCAATGATGGCCTCGACAAGCTCCTCGAAAGCATCCGCGTTATCATCGATAACCGGAGATGAACCGAGCACACCGTAACCGCGCTGGGTAACCGTCTTTCTTACGGAAGAAGCCTCGATATCAGGGACGACAACGCCCATGATATTCTTCTCCTTCAAAGTAATCTGCGGGTTTTCCTTAACCGCCATGGCAGCACCCTTCACCCTGATTGAACCCTCAACCGTGTTTGCAACCGCAATCATTTTGGTTGCACGGTCATAGCCCTCGACAAGAGCACCGCGGCTCTTTTTAGCGTCTTCGAGCACCTTGAAGAACTCAAGGATAAGTCCGTCGCGCTTCATCTTGAGAATGTTGTAACCGCGTTCCGAGAGCTTGATCTTCTTCTTCATGTCGATAAGCTCGGAACGTGTCGGTTTTACATTAAGCGCCATATCAGATCACCTTATTTTCTGTACTTCGGGTGGTACTTCTGAATAAGATCGCGGTCGATACGTGTAAGCTGCTCCTCGGGGAGTGCCGAGAGAAGCTGCCAGCCGATATCGAGCGAATCCGCAATCGAACGGTCTTCGTCGTGTCCCTGACGGACGAACTTGTCCTCGAACGCGTCCGCGAACTCAAGGAAGCGCTGGTCACGCTCGGAAAGTGCATCCTTACCTACGATGGCGACAAGTCCGCGAAGGTCTACACCCTCCGCATATCCCGCATACATCTGATCGGAGACTTTCTTGTGATCCTCACGTGTCTTTCCGGGACCGATACCGAGGTTCATCAGACGTGAAAGCGACGGCATGACGTTGATCGGCGGGTAGATACCCTTTCTGTGAAGTTCACGGTTAACCACAATCTGACCTTCCGTGATGTAACCGGACAGGTCGGGGATCGGGTGTGTGATATCGTCGCCCGGCATCGTCAGAATCGAGAGCTGGGTAACCGAGCCTTTCTTGCCCTTGATGATACCCGCACGCTCGTAGAGAGATGCAAGATCGGTATACATGTAACCCGGATAACCGCGTCTGCCGGGTACCTCTTCACGTGCCGCACCAATCTGACGCAGAGCCTCACAGTAGTTGGTCATATCGGTTAAGATAACCAGGACATGGAAACCGAGCTCGAATGCAAGGTATTCTGCGGTCGTAAGTGCAAGACGCGGGGTGATGAAACGCTCTACGGCAGGATCGTCCGCGAGGTTAAGGAAAACGACGGCGTGCTCGAGAGCTCCCGTGCGCTCGAAATCAGCCATGAACTGATTCTCTTCCTCCTTTGTGATACCCATAGCCGCGAATACCACCGCGAACTCTTCGGATGAACCCGGCACTTTTGCCTGACGGGCAATCTGAAGAGCAATCTCGTTGTGGGGCAGACCCGCACCCGAGAAGATAGGCAGTTTCTGACCGCGGACAAGAGTGTTTGTCGCATCGATTGTCGAGATACCCGTCTGGATGAACTCGGAAGGCGATGCACGTGCATACGGGTTGATTGCGGCGCCGTTGATATCGAGTCTCTTCTCGGGGACGATATCCGGACCGCCGTCCTTGGGTTTACCCGAGCCGGAGAGGATACGTCCGAGCATATCTCTGCCTACGGGCATCTTGATGGTCTCGCCCGTGAAGCGGATACCGGCATCCTTACCGATACCTGCCGTGGACTCGAAGACCTGGACACAGACAATCTCATCGGATGTATCGAGAACCTGACCGCGTTTTACCTTTCCGTCAGCCTGAACGATGTTTACGAGTTCACCGTATGCGACAGGCTCGGTCTTCTCGACGAATACGAGAGGTCCCTGAATCTTTGTTACTGTTCGGTATTCTTTCATCTGAATTACGCCTCCCTGATCTTAACGAATTCCGCATCCATGTCGGATAAGATCTTCTCCAGTTCGGGCTTGTAGTCCGCGACATACTTGATACGGGCAAGCTCGTTCTTCGACTTGACGGCGATGATTGCCGCAATCGGACTGCCGGCTTTCTGAGCGGAGTATGCAAGGTCGGCATACTTTCTGATTGCCTTTAACATGTCGAACTGCTTCTCCATCGAACAGTATGCGTCGACGGCATCGAATGCGTTCTGCTGGAGGAAGACCTCACGAAGCATACGTGCAACCTCGATGGTTACCTGCTCGGTCTCGGGCAGTGCGTCCGAACCGACGAGCTGGACGATTTCCTGAAGTTCCGACTCTTTCTGGAGAACTTCCATTGCCCATGACCTGATCGGGTTGAACTCCGGCGAAATCTTCTCGTCGTAGTATTTGCCCAGCGAGTTCAGGTAGAGCGAGTATGAGTTGAGCCAGTTGATAGCCGGGAAGTGTCTCCTCTGTGAGAGTTTTGCATCCAGCGCCCAGAAACACTTGACGATACGCAGTGTGTTCTGTGTGACAGGCTCGGAGAAATCTCCGCCCGGAGGTGAAACCGCACCGATAACGGTGATTGAACCCATGTTGCCGTTGAGAGCCTCAACGCGTCCCGCACGCTCGTAGAACTCCGAGAGACGTGCCGAAAGATATGCGGGGTAACCTTCTTCACCCGGCATCTCTTCAAGACGGGATGAAATCTCACGCATTGCCTCTGCCCATCTGGAGGTCGAATCCGCCATGAGCGAGACATCGTAACCCATATCACGGAAGTATTCCGCGATTGTGATACCGGTGTAAACCGATGCTTCACGTGCAGCCACAGGCATGTTCGAGGTGTTTGCGATAAGAACCGTCCTCTCCATGAGCGGCTTTCCTGTCTTGGGGTCCTCGAGTTCGGGGAACTCGGTAAGTACCTCGGTCATCTCGTTTCCGCGCTCACCGCATCCGATATAGACTACAATCTCGGCATCGGACCACTTTGCAAGCGACTGCTGGGTAACCGTCTTTCCGGAACCGAACGGACCCGGAATTGCCGCCGTACCGCCTTTTGCAACGGGGAAAAGACCGTCTAAGATACGAAGACCGGTAAGTAACGGAACGTCCGGGTTCTTCTTCTCGATAACCGGTCTGGGGACACGTACCGGCCACTTCTGCATCATGCAGATCTCTTCGCCGGAATCGAGTTTACAGACAATATCGTCGACCGTAAACGATCCTTTCTTGATCTCGGTGATCTTACCGCCCTTGAAGTTCGGCGGCACCATGATCTTTGTTACGATATTGGTCTCCTGAACCTCGCCGATGATGGCGCCGGGGGCTGCCTCGTCGCCTTTCTTCATTACGGGCTTAAAGTCCCACTTCTTTTCATGGTCAAGACCCGGTGCGTTAACACCGCGTTCAATGAAACTGCCCATCTTTTCCATGAGCACTTCCAGAGGTCTCTGAATACCGTCGTAGATACTTGTCAGGAGACCCGGTCCAAGCTCAACTGCCAGAGGAAGTCCGGTGTTCTCAACCGGTTCGCCTGGGCGGACACCGTCGGTCGATTCGTAAACCTGGATGATAACTTTCTCGCCATCGATCTTGATGACCTCACCCATAAGCTGTTCATTGCCAACCCTGACCACATCATACATGTGTGCGTCGAAGTTGACAGCCGTAACGACCGGTCCGGAGATCCTTTTTAGAATTCCTTTTGTCTTTGATTTTACTTCCACAGATCAACACCCACTGATCTCTTAATTCTCTCTCTCATTGAAAGTCCGCCCGTCTCGCCGCCTATGGCGATGACAGTCGGCTTTACCGACTCCGAAAGCGCGGTGCGAAGCCTGAACGGGAGTTTTTGCATATCTTCGCCTTTGAGTACGATTATACCGACATCCTTGTCGCCCATAGCCCTGTTTACCTGCTCGACAAGTGACTCGTCACTGTCGGCGGCATAGGTCTTCTGGATTCCCGCGAGGCGGAAGCCCAGTATAAACTCGCTGTTTCCGACTACTGCTATCTCCATATCACACCACCATACAAGCTTCTATGCTCTCGGAGGGAAGGTTCGATTCCTTTCCGCGTGCAAGTGCACGAAGGTTTGAAACCTCGTAGCTCTTTAATTCCAGATACGCAATCACGGGGGCAACCGACATCGGATAGAGTTTTGAAATTCTCTCCATCTCGGTCAGTTTCGCCTTGATAAGACCGACTTCCACGGCCTGTGATGATTTTGCCTCTTTGACCGCCTCGAATGCGGTATCGAAAGCCTCGGAATTGAGTTTCTTTCTTATCGCATCGATCATCTCGTCGAGTGACTCGGAACCGGCAAAACGGACAAGTTCGTCGAGTGTGAAGGTTCCGCCCTCAATCATGAGTTCGCGAATCTTATCACCGTCGCTCTCGCCTTTTACGCGGAATACGGTCTCAAGGTTCTTCGTGTCTATGTCAAGCCTGACATATTTGAGGAAAGCCGCTCCGCCTTTCACACCGCTCTTTGCCTCTTTTAAGAGGATTGAGTAGTATGCCTTGTAGAGTTCGTTTTCCATGCGTGCGAATGAACCCGACTCAACGGCGCCCGACATCTCGCGCTCAAAGACACCGTATAACATGTGTCCCTTTAAGCCGTCGAGGATTCTGTCCGTTGAATCTTCAGCGTCCAATCTGTCCAGCACAGTCCTGTTGAGACTGCCTGCGGGTATCTGAATTTCTTTAATCTTGCCTGCGGAAGCTCCCTGTACCTTGGCTCTGAGAAGTGTCAGCACATTCCTGATATCCCATTTCAGAAGGTAAGCCTTAGTAAAGTGCTTGAGATGTCCGGGGACGAGTTCGATGACCTTCTGGTAATCCTTTGCAAGATTCCATGAAAGTGCGTTCTCCATTAAGTCGACACCCGAGAACGATGAGGCAAGCTCATCAATCTCTGCCTTGTACCTTGTTTCCTCGATGAAACGGGTGATCTCGGGAAGCTCCATATTCAGCATACGCATATATTCTTCACGGGGAAGAAGCGCGGCCTTGCGGACACGCATACGTGTGCAGGCGTATATGTAGGGAGCCGGGCCTGTAGTATTTACTGCAGCCATCTTTCTCCCTCCTTACTTGAATAAAGCCTCGGATGCGTCTTTGAGTCCGGTCTCCCAGACTTCTGAAAGATAAGCGCCGTAGCTGAAATCCAGCTGAAGCTGCCCGTC
>JAFZMT010000201.1 GCA_017553245.1 Methanomicrobium sp. | reverse complement strand
GCCTGCGGGCATTGAGGTCTATCCGACAGGCGATTTCGATATGTATACGAGTCTTATGCACAATATCGAGGATACCAAGGATGCGATGACCTATCTGGGTTTTGTGCTTATCTTTGTCTATCTGGCGCTCGCATACCGGAAGAAGGAGGCTGTAACACCGCTCGTTCCGATTGTCTGCGTTGTCGGCTGGAATGCGGTCGTGATGGTTGTTATCGGTATGCACTATAATGTTATCAGCGCCTGTCTGGGTTCGATGACGATAGGAGTTTCGGCGGAGTATACGATTCTTGTCATGGAGAGGTATCTTGAGGAGAAGAAGCGCTGCAGTGATGCCAAAGAGTCCATACGGCAATCGGTCAAGAAAGTCGGAGCCGCGGTTACGGTCTCGGGTCTTGTGACGGCGGGCGGTTTCTCGGCGCTTATACTCTCGGCATTCCCGATTATCTCGGATTTCGGTCTGTCGACGGTTATCTGCGTTATTTTCTCGCTTGTGGGCGCGATTGTGATTATGCCCGCAACCCTTTCGCTTGTCGGCAAGCTTGACAAAAAGGTTGAAGAGCGGAAAGCGGCGGCATGATACCCCGATTCCGGCTGATATTATTTTTTTAATCGTCTCTGAGGTCGATGACGGCGAATGCCGTGGCATCGGTTTCGGAGTGGCTTAGGCTTATGTCGCATTTTGCGGCAAGAGCGAGGATTTTTTCGTCCTTTGAGTGAAATGTCACGTAAGGTCTGCCGTTTTTGCGGTTGAGTATCTCGATGTCGCGGTAATCTATGTTGATGTCAAGCCCCGAGAGTGCCTTTACGACAGCCTCTTTTCCGGCGAAGCGTGCGGCAAAATGCTGTGCCGGCTTTCCCCTTGAGAGGCAGTATTCCTGTTCGGCGGCGGTGAAGCAGCGGTTAAGGAAGCTCTTATTGGCGAGTCTTTTCTCGTCGAAACGTGATATTGAGATTATGTCCGTGCCTGTGAGGATCAATTGTCACACCGTGTATATGTCGTTTGTTTTCGTATACGTCGTTTGGTTTCTTGGGTGATTAGATTTTTGGCGTCGGTTTTTTACGGCTGTTTTGTCTGCGGTTTCAGCTGCGGTTTCGGATTTGCCCGAGTCTGCCCCGCGCTCTTTGCCCCGCCGTGTGCCTTCGAAATCAAAATGATATCAATATATATTGTAACATTGAAATTTTATGCTTAGAATTGGTGAATTATGACTGATTGGAATATGATCGGAATAATTGCGGCTTTCATTCTCTACTTCGGAGTAATGATCTACATCGGATTCTTCTACATGAAGAGTACCAAGACCGCAAATGACTATATTTTGGGAAACAGGTCGCTTGACAGGCGTGTTGCCGCATTATCGGCGGAAGCCTCGGATATGAGCGGATGGCTGCTTCTGGGTCTGCCGGGTCTGGCATATGTCTCGGGTCTTTCGGAGGCGGGGTGGACGGCTATCGGTCTTGCGATAGGTACCTATCTTAACTGGCGATTTATCGCGAAACGCCTGAGAATCTATACGGAGAAGGCTAACGATTCGATTACCATCTGCGAGTTCTTTAAGAACAGGTTCGGCGACAAGAAAGCCTATACCTCGGCGATTTCGTCGCTCTTCATTATTATCTTCTTTGTTGTCTATACCGCGGCTCAGTTCGTCGCCGGCGGCAAGCTGTTCAATTCCATCTTCGGACTTGACTACTTTACGGGAATGATTATCTGTGTGGTTATCATTGTCGCATATACGCTTACGGGCGGTTTCCGTGCGGTATGCCTTACGGATACGATTCAGGGTATGCTGATGTTCTTTGCGCTTCTGATTGTTCCGCTGATTGCGCTTGTCATGCTCTTCGGCAGCGGCGAGGCTGTGGGCACGATTAATCCCGATATGCTTTCGCTGTTCAAGGATCCGACGACGGGCGAGTTTGTCTCGGTCTTCCTTGTGGTTTCGGGTCTTGCGTGGGGTTTCGGTTATTTCGGTCAGCCGCATATCGTGCCGAGATTTATGGGTATTCAGAATCCCGATGAGATTCCGCAGGCACGCAGAATTGCGATGGTATGGGTTATCGTGACGCTTGCGTCCGCAATCTTCATCGGTCTGCTGGGCAACATCTTCTTCTCGTCGCCGCTGGATGTGCCGGAGACGGTCTTCGTTCAGATGACGACGGCTACGATGTTCTCGTTTATTGCGGGTATCGTCTACTGCGGTATTCTGGGCGCTATCATGAGTACGGCTTCGTCGCAGATGCTTGTGGCTTCTTCGGCGATTTCGCAGGATTTATACAAGACGTTCTTCAATAAGAATGCGTCCGAGACGCTTCTGCTTATTATCTCGCGTATTACCGTGATTATCGTCGCGGCTTTAACGGTCACAATCTCGCTCGATCCGAACAGTTCGGTATTTGCGATTGTCTCGGTTGCGTGGGCGGGATTCGGTGCGACTTTCGGTTCCGTGCTTCTCCTCGGTCTGTTCTGGAGGAAGGCGACGTGGCAGGGTGCGCTTGCGGGCATTCTGGTCGGCGGCGTCGTTGTCATCGGCTGGTATCTGATTCACCCGATTATCTTCGGCGGTTACCTCTATGAGATGGTGCCGGGCGCAATCGCGAGTATGCTTGCGATTTACCTTGTGAGCCTTAAGACGACGCCTGCAAAGGAAGTTACGGATCTTTTCGATGCGTACGTTGCCGAGATAGGCGACAAGTCCACATAATTTTTTTCGCCGCGGATGCGGCATCTCCGTTTTTTTCGGGTTCGCTTTTGTAAGTTCTTTTTTACGGGTTGTTTTTCGTTTTTGCCCTGCGTATCGGTGGCGGATTTCGGTCGGTGCGGGCTGGTGCGGGCGGCGTGTTCACGCGCTTTTTTTCGCGGTCTTACTTTTTCGGGCGGTCAATCTCCCCGCATTTTACTTATTTTTCCGGCGGCATCGGTTGCGGTCGTGAATTTTCACGAGCAATAAGTTAACTTTATAAACGGTGGAAAACAACTTCTTACTATCACACTGAGATGCGGCTGCACTGCGGCGGCTTATGCCTGCCGTGCGGCTTAAAGAATCAGAGTGGAGAGTAACATGATAAACAGCGGAGATACAGCATTCATTATCATATGCACTGCCCTTGTCATGCTGATGACACCGGCAGTCGGGTTGTTCTATGGCGGAATGGTAAGAAAGAAGAGCATCATTTCGATGATCACTTTAGCCTTTGTCGCCTTTATTGTCGTGGCTGTTCAGTGGGTGCTGTTCGGTTACTCACTGGCTTTCGGCAGCGATATCGCGGGTTTCATAGGCGGAACGGATTATCTGTTCATGAACGGCGTCGGTCTGGACGGCGACGGAATTCCCGATATCCTGTTCATGGTTTTCCAGCTTGTGTTTGCGGGACTTACCGTGGCAATCCTGACATCGGGTTTTGCCGAGAGGATAAAGTTGGGAGCGTTCGTTCTCTTTGCGCTCCTTTGGACGACGCTGGTCTACGATCCGCTTGCCCACTGGGCATGGGGAGGCGGCTGGGCGAGTCAGCTCGGTGCGCTGGATTTCGCGGGCGGTACCGTGGTTCACATCAGTTCGGGTTTCGGAGCGCTTGTGGCTGCGATTGTTATCGGCAGGCGTCTGGGATTCGGTAAGGAGACGATGAAGCCGGCGAATATTCCGCTGACTCTTATCGGC
>JAFZMT010000020.1 GCA_017553245.1 Methanomicrobium sp. | reverse complement strand
CGTATACCAACGGTCCCTGCCATTTAGGGCATCTGCGCACCTATGTGCCCGCAGATTTTTACGTCCGATACCTCAGACATTGCGGTAAAGAAGTCGTTTTTGTATGCGGTTCCGACAACCACGGAACGCCGATTGTCATCAGCGCCGAAGCCGAAGGTATGACGCCGCGTCAGATGTCGGAGCGCTACAATGCGCACTTTGACGAGACGTTCAAGAAGATGGGCATCTTCTTCGACAGATTCGGTATGACCGACGACCCGATGAACCATGAGACAACGACCGAGATTGTCACGAAGCTCATCGAAAACGGGCATATCTATAAGAAGACGATAAGCCAGAGTTACTGCCCGAAATGTCAGATGTTCCTTCCCGACCGCTATGTGGAGGGTATCTGCCCCTACTGCGGCGAGAAGGCACGCGGCGACGAATGCGATCAGGGCTGCGGCAAGCACCTTGAGCCCGGCGAGCTGAAAGAGCCGGTCTGCAAGATCTGCGGAAGCCCCGCGGAATTCCGCGATCAGGAACATTATTTCCTGAAGCTCGGCGATTTCAAGGATTTCCTCAAAGGCTACCTGCCGACGATTCAGGGAACGTCGAATGCGAAGAACTACGCGACGATGTGGGTAAAAGAGGGTCTGCACGACTGGTGCGTGACGAGGTCGTTCAACTGGGGCGTGAAGTTCCCGGGTCACGACGATCTGGTCGTTTATGTCTGGGTTGACGCTCCGATAGGCTATATTTCGTTTACGAAGGAGTGGGCGAAGGCGACCGGCGGCGACTGGGAACAGTTCTGGAAGCCCGAGGGTAAAGGCGAGGTCATTCATTTCATCGGTCAGGACATTATCTATCACCACTGCGTTTTCTGGCCGTCAATGCTCGAAGGCGCGGGTTACAAGCCGCCTAAGGCAGTCGTGGCAAGCGGCATGGTGAAGATTGACGACATGAAGTTCTCCAAGAGCCGCGGCTGTGTGGTCTGGACGAACGAGGATTACCTCGATATCGGTCTTTCCCCCGATTATCTGAGGTATTATCTTCTCTCGTATACGAGCCACACGAAGGAGTTGAATTTCTCGTGGAAAGAGTTCCAGGCACGCGTCAATAACGAGTTCGTGGACACTATCGGCAATTTCCTCTACCGCACGCTTCACTTTGCGGCGAACAAGACGGGCGGCATCCCGCAGCTCGATGCCGAGCCGCAGGTGCTTGAGGCGATAGAGAAGACGATTGCCCAGCTGGATAAGGCTGTCGGGGAGTATGAGTTCAAGGCGGCGGCGGAGGCCGTGCTTGCGCTCGGAAACACGGCGAATACGTATATTCAGTCGAATGCGCCGTGGAAGCTGATGAAGACCGACGAGAATGCCGCGAGACAGACCATACGCAACTGTCTCCAGTTCGTAAAGGCGCTCACGATTCTCCTCGACGGCATAATGCCCGTTAAGGCGCAGGAGGCGTGGGAACTTCTCGGATATTCGGGTAAGGTCTCGGATTGCAGGCTTTCCGAGGCGCTTACGGGCTTTGAGCATACGGCGTTGCCGGTGCCGAAGATTCTCTTTGAGAAGATTGAGGACGAGAAGGTTGCCGAGTATGAAAATACCCTTAAGATGCGGGTTGAAGAGGCAAAGGCAAAGGAGGCGGCTGACCCTGCGGCAAACGCGGGTAAGGCTGCGGAGTCAAAGACTAAAAACGGAGAAAAAAAGATGGAAGAAAATGAAATTACGGAACAGATTTCGATAGATGAGTTTTTCAGGACACAGCTGAAGGTCGGCAAGATCCTTGAGGTCGAGCCGGTGCCGAAGTCAAAGAAGCTTCTTAAGATAATGGTCGATCTCGGCGAGGAAACCCCGCGCCAGATTGTTTCGGGAATTGCGCCCTACTACAAGCCGGAGGAGCTTGTCGGTCTGAGCGTTATCGTGGTTGCGAACTTAAAGCCGGCGAAGCTCTGCGGCGTTGAGTCAAACGGCATGATTCTTGCGGCGGGCGATGAGGCTTCGCTTCTCACGACAAAGTTCGAGGTGGCGCCGGGCACAAAGGTGCTTTAAACCTTTTTTTTTATGATGCAGAATCGGATTGCGTATCTCAGGTTCATTTTTGCCGTGCTTATCTTCGGCACGAACGGGATAGTTGCGAGTTATATCGCAATGAGCAGTTCCGATATAGTTTTTCTGAGGTTGATGCTGGGAAGCGCGGTTCTTCTCGCGATTTTTCTGATTCTGCGAAAGCCTTTCGTCTGTTTCGGGCAGCCCCGCGATGGCGCGTATATATGCGTGTCGGGGATTGCGATGGGGACTTCGTGGCTTTTTCTCTATGAGGCGTATCAGCAGATTGGTGTGGGTGCGTCTACGCTTCTGTATTTTATCGGTCCCGTTATTTTTCTGGCGCTGTCGCCGGTTGTATTCGGCGAAAGGCTGACTCCTGTCAGGGTTGCGGGCTTCTTCTGCGTTATCGCGGGGATGTACCTCGTGAATGCGGTTCTGCTTTCGGGTTCGGGCAATACGTGGGGCGTTTTCTGCGGGCTGATGTCGGCGGTTCTGCTTGCGGTTATGCTGATTACGAACAAGAAGGCGGCGTCGATAAGGGGTTTTGAAAACGCCGTTTTACAGCTCCTCATCGGTTTTCTGACGATTGCGGTTATGCGGGTTGCTTTCGACGGACTTACGATGATAATTCCGCCGGATGACATCATCCCCATCCTGTTTCTCGGCGTTTTCAATACCGGTATCGGCTGCTATCTCTATTTTTCCACGATGTGCTCCCTTCCGGCGCAGTCCGTTGCCGTTCTGGGTTACCTTGAGCCGCTTTCGGCTGTCGTGTTTTCGGCGCTGATATTATCCGAGGTTCTGCTTCCGATTCAGATTCTCGGTGCGGCTCTGATTCTCGGCGGCGCTTTCGTTGCGGAAGTTTTCGGGGGCGGGGAGAGAGCGGAGCGGTAAGGATATTAATCGCGTGATCTATTCATTTATTGCCCTAAAACGCTTATCTATTATTGATATTGACACTGATTTTACAGGATAAATGCGCGTGAGTCCTGATGTTAAGGATGGGGGAATAATATGGCAGAAATTGCAAAAACCGATGAAGTG
>JAFZMT010000200.1 GCA_017553245.1 Methanomicrobium sp. | reverse complement strand
CTCGTCCACGCAAGCTCCCGCTATACAAATATGGCAACTCATATACGGGATGCAGAGAAAAATTATAAGGGCGAAATCATAGCGCCGGACGATCTCGACATGATCGAGATTCCGTTCCGCGACTGAAAACTGAAATAATACGGTAATAAATTGAAAAACCGTAAAAATCGTAAAACCATAAAAATCGTAAAACCGTAAAACCATAAAACCGTAAAAAAACTGTTATAATACCAAAATGACATGCGAAGAGGAGTGATCTTGATGCAGGCGGGTGATGTTGATGAAATTTCCGGCAATAGACGCTTACCGTTGCCGCATCTTCATAACAGGTCTTATCGCTCTTCTCATAAGCAGCATTGCCGCAATTCTCGCGGGAATCTACCTTGGCAGTGCCTCTGACATAATAGCCTACCTTCCCGCACTCCTTATTCTGGTGCCGCCGTCGATAAACATGCGCGGCAGTATCTCAGGTGTTCTCGCATCGCGCCTTGCCTCATCCATGCACCTCGGCGGCTTTGAGATAAGTTTCTCAAAGAAGAGCATAATGGGGATGAATATCAGCGCATCCCTTGCAATCTCGATAATTATTGCGTTTGCGCTCGGCATCATCGTATCCGCAATCTCGGCGGCATTCGGTTTTCACGGAATATCGCCCGTCGACCTCACGGTCATCTCGATAATTTCGGGGCTGATATCAAGCCTCGTTGTCATGGGCTTTACCGTCCTCGTCATACTGATAAGCTACAGATATGAGATTGATCTCGACATGATAGGCTCACCCGCGGTAACCACCGTCGCCGACCTCGTCACCATCCCGATTCTTATCGTCACGGCACTCTTCGTCCTCGGAATCGACTCTGGAGTGCGAATGCTCCTCATTGTCCCCGTAGCCGTCCTGCTCATCGCCTCCTTTTACACGGCGTTTCGCACGGATGAGGAAATCACTGAGATCTGCCGCGAGATGATACTCCTCTTAATCCCGCTCTCGGTCATCTGCACATTTGCGGGGATAATCTATGCCGAAGACCTCGACATGCTCGTGACGTTTACGGTATTTCTGATAATCCTGACGCCGTTTACCGGCTGCTGCGGCTCAATCGGCGGCATCCTCTGCTCAAGGCTTGCGACCGGAATGCACATGGGTGAGATAAACCCGCACCTGCTGCCGTCAAAGGAGATTGCCGGGCACTTCATACTCAGTTACCTCTATGTCCTCATTCTCATGCCGTTTCTGGCTCTGCTTGCCGATTTCTGTGCGGGAATCCTCGGCATGAACTCCCCGGGACCTGCCGTCATGCTCATGATCTGCGTAATTACGGGACTTATCGTCATCACCTTCGTAAACCTTGTCGCCTATACGACGGCAAGCATATCATTCAGAAAAGGATACGACCCCGACAACTTCGGAATTCCCGTCATAACGAGTTTCATTGACCTCATCGGCGCAACCATGCTTGTCACCGTCATAGGTCTGCTGATATAAAACGCCGCATACCAATACTTACAAATATCTATCTTGCCCGCCAACCATTTAATGAATATTAATAATGACGGAATTAGAATATCAGCCGATAAGTTTCAAAGATGTCCTCATCGAGATGAAGGATATCGCCGAACTCATGGTCGACTTATCATATTCTGCAATTCTTTTTGAGAATAAGGATATTGCGCATGAAGTTTTGAATCTCGAAGAAAGCATGAATCAGCTCGTATATCAGGCGAGAATTCAGAGTATCCTCGGAGCACGCCGCGTTGACGAAGCCGAATCCATGAGCGGAATGCTTCAGGTCGCCGAAGCCGCGGAGAGAATTTCAAATTCGGCATCCGAGATAGCCACCATTATTCTCAAAAACGTAAAATTCCCTGCAAAACTCCGGCAGGAACTCCCCGAAGCCGAGGAGGTCACGGTCAGAGTCAAGGTGCAGGAGAACAGTCAGATCGACGGCAAAACTCTGGGCGACCAGAAACTTCAGAGCACGACGGGAATGCGTGTCATTGCCATAAGGCGCGGCATCTCGTGGATATATGACCCGGGCAGGGAGACGAGAATCCTTGACGGCGATATCCTCATCGCGAAAGGTCTCGACGGCGGCGTTGTGCCGTTCTATCAGGTCGCGGGCATTGACGTAAGCGATGCCGAGGACGAACCCGAAGATGCCGTGGTCTCCGACCTTGACAGGGCGGTCGCCCTCATGATTGAGATGAAGAATCAGAGCGAGCTTGCCGTCGGTCTCGCCTATACCGCCCTGCTTTTCGACAACCGCGAGGTTGCCGACGAAGTCCTTGCTTTGGATTCCAGAATGGATGACATGCGCTACAGGCTGGATTTATGGATCCTCGAAGCCGCAAAGAGAATCTCGAACGTCGAGTATCTCAGAGGTCTCCTTTATCTCTCGTCTTTTGCCGAGAACATAAGCAATGCGGCATCCTCGATTGTGGATGTCATCATCAGGGATATCGAGATTCCGCCGGTATTCAAGAGAATCGTCCGCGAGTCCGACGAGATTATCACAAGAGTCACGGTCGGCGGCGACTCGGAGCTTATCGGAAAGACTCTCAGGGAGGCTTCGCTTGAGACCGTCACGGGTATGGTCGTCCTTGCAATAAACAGCAACGGACGCTGGAAATACCACCCGGGCAAGAACGACGTCATCCGGCAGGGTGATGTAATTATCGCCAAAGGACGGCGTGACGGCGAATGCAGACTGCACAGGCTTTCGGGACGAAAGAACCCCGACGCCGATGCCGAATGCGACATGCCGAACTGATGACAACGTGAAACACCGACGTGAAACACCGATGTCATGAAACTTATGACACAAAACCAATTGAATAAGAATTTAAAGAAATACGAATTTAAATTAGCATAACTGAATCAGGCAAACTTAATTCAAATCGAAACAGGCATGATGCGGGCTTAAATCCGGCATTAAACCTGCATAATCGTGCAGGTGAGTCGGGTTTCAAACCTGCGGAACCGGTGAACCGGACAGTTACGGTTCGCCCCGTGCCTTCAAAATCTCAAAATCATCAAACCCATTCAAATCAATTACGCTTACGACTGTTAAACTATTACGAACGACGCGTTACAGGAGAAGAAATGACGGAAAATTTAGTTTATCGCCTTGGACAGAACTGTGAAATCGAGGATATTGAAGTAGGAAAGACATACGAGGTAAAAGTCCAGGGATTCGCAAAATTCGGAACTTTTGTTTATCTTAACAACCGCATTAAAGGTCTTATTCACATAAGCAACGTCAAGAGCGACCACAAAGAGGGAGACACGCTCTACGTCTACGTAAAGAACATCCGGGATAACGGCAACATCGACCTCGAAGAAGTCCGTGCACCCGCGGATTTCGAGATTAAGACCGTATCCCGCAAGGCGGCACCCTTACGTCTCTGCGACCTCAAGAACAGGGTCGGCAGAAACGTCATGCTCGATGTCGAGGTCGCCCAGATAAAGCAGACATCGGGACCCACAATTTTTACCCTCGTCGACGAGACGGGATCGGAGAATGCCGCGGCTTTCACCGAAGCGGGCAAGCGTTCATACCCCGAGGTTGAATTAGGCGACATGGTCTCGGTCTCCGGCGAGGTCATGATGAGGAACGGACAGCTCCAGATTGAGGTCAGCCACATGGAGGTCCTGACCGAAGAAGAGATGGAGGCTGTCAGAAAGCGTATCGCGGAGGCGACCGAAGAAAGGGCAAAACCGAAGGACATGCCCTTCCTCATCGAAAGCGAGGTCCTTGAGAAGCTAAAGCCCGAGATGCAGAAGGTTGCTCAGATTATCAGAAAGGCAATCTTTACCAATCAGCCGATAGTTCTCCGCCACCATGCCGACGCCGACGGAATCGTGGCGGCAGTCTCGGTCGAAAAGGCAATTCTTGCCCTTATCCGCGACGAAGGCGGGGATATGGATACCGAAAACCACCTCTTCAAACGTGCTCCCTCGAAGGCGCCGTTCTACGAGATTGAGGACGTAACACGCGATCTGGACTTCGCACTCCGCGACAACGTCAGATTCGGT
>JAFZMT010000199.1 GCA_017553245.1 Methanomicrobium sp. | reverse complement strand
GTCGGCGGTCTCTTTGCCCTCGTTTTCGGTATTGCCTGTCAGAGTGTATTCTCAAACGCTGTTTCTGGAGTGATTCTCTTTATTGAGCGTCCGATTAAGATCGGCGACGACATAAAAATCGGCGGCTCGGAAGGTACGGTTATCGATATTCAGGTCTTATCAACGATAATCAAGACATTCGACGGTATCTATGTGCGCATTCCCAATCAGACCATGTTTACCGCCGATATCATCAACTATGTCGTAAATGTGGCGAGAAGATTTGAGTATGTTATCGGCATAAGGTACTCGGATGATGCCGACCTTGCGCTTAAAGTCATTGAAAGGGTAATTTCGGAGCATCCGTTTGCTTTGAAGAATCCGGCACCTTCAATCTTCGTCTCTGAACTCGGCGACAACAGCGTCAATATCACGATAAAGATATGGGCGCCGTCAACGGTCTGGCTGGGCGTGAAGTATGAGTTGCTCTTAAAGATTCGACAGGAGCTTCTTGCCGAAGGTATAGACGTTCCGTTCCCGCAGAGAACTCTCAGTTTTGCCGACGATGTCAAGGACAGGGTTGTTCTTCTTAACCCCACCGATGTTTCGGTATCGGGAAGGGCATCGGACTCGACAAAATAAAAAAACCATTTTTTGATCATTAAATTCCATTTTTCCTTTATTTCATAACCCCCGTTCACTTTCATCACTTTCATTTCGCCTTTCATTATCCCCCTCCCGTTTTCACTTTCGCGATGCGCGGGATAATGATATTATATGCCTTCGCCAATTTCCTATTATGAAGAACGTTGATATGAGTGTCAATGGAAATACATTGACCATAAAGGTGGATCTCTCAAAGGACTTCGGAGAGACAAAGTCAGGTAAATCAATCTCGATTGCATCGACGGACGGAAATGTGTCTATACCGGGAAATGACGAGATTAAGATCGGTCTGAACGTCTACAGGAAGAAGTGATCATATCATAATGATCATATCATCAAAGTTTGAGGTAAAAAACTGCTGAAGAAAAGACTTAACAATAAAAGTGATTTGGGCTTTGAACATTAAGCCCCGGAAGCCTCAAGAGGGAATTGAACCCTCGACCTGCTGATTACAAATCAGCCGCTATGCCGCTAAGCCACTGAGGCGCGTTACTAATGTTATACCTTATGTTTAAAATAACTATTGATTTGGCAGTCCCGGAACGGCAGTCGTGACCCGTCAGGGTATGCGCGGAGGGGAACAACTCAGACAGAATTAGACAGAATTATTCAGTAGGGCGAGTAAATAATGTAAGCAGGTATCATGGCGCATCTGACGGTTGACATTGGCGGAAGTCCGGGCATTGACTGCCGCGGATTCTGTCATTACTGTTACTTTAAAAAGCTGAAAAAGGAGGAAAATCCCGAACCTTTCGGCTGTAAATACTGTCTGCCGTTTACAAAAGGATGCGAATACTGTACATACGGCGTGCGCGAAAAATACGAAGGATTCAAGCCGTTAAGAGAGGTTGCCGACGACATCCTTGCCAATCTTCAGATGATGGACGGCGATCTCGAAAAGATTACCATCAGCGGCGGAGGTGACCCCTCATGCTACCCCGAATTCAAAGACCTCATGGAGATTTTAGGCAGCATGGAAGTCCCGATTCATATCGGATACACCAGCGGCAAGGGCTTTGACTCCCCGGATATCGCCGATTTTATGGTAGATAACGGACTCTCCGAGATATCTTTCACGATCTTTGCCAGCGACCCCGCGCTCCGTGCCAAATACATGAAAGACCCCACGCCCGAGGCATCTCTTGAAGTCTTTAAGAGGCTGTGCAAGAGGATAGATGTCTACGCCGCCGCCGTTGTATTGCGGGGGGTTAACGACGGCGAAGTCCTTGAGGAGACATGCCGCTGGCTTGACGAATGCGGTGCGAAAGGGCTGATTCTGATGCGGTTTGCCAACCGCACCGATCAGGGACTCATACTCGGAAACGCCCCGATAATCGATAATCAGCCCCTGCACACCGTCCGCGAGTTTGCGGAGATGGTCGCCGGTCTCAACTCCCGCTACAAACTGAAGATCAACGGAACGCCGCTCGGCGACCCCGATATCGGTTCGCCGTTCGCAATCATCAACGAACCCGACCTGCTTGAAAAGCTTCCGCGTGTCGAGGCATATGCCACGATAATAACGGGAAGCATCGCGGCAAGACCTATTCAGAGGATACTGGACGCATGCGGCAACCGCTCATGGGTTTACGGGACAAACAAGGAGATTGCCTGCCTGATTACTATCGACGATCTCAAGGAGGTCGACCTCTCAAAGATCGGAACCACGGTTATCATCCCCGGGCGCGCCTTTGTCCATGAGAAGGAGGCAACCGAAGTCCTCAGTGCCGACGGTATCTCAAGAACGGTCATACGCGGTCCCGATATGCTCACTGCCGATGCCGAAACCAGCATGGGCATGGACAAAAACGGCGTTCTTCAGATGGAGATGGACGGATTTGCCGAGCTTATCCGCATTATCAACATGAACGGAGAAAAATATCCCGATATAATCTGAATCATGAAGACCCCTTTCCACATAATGATAATCCCGACACTCGGTTGTCCCGCAAATTGCAGTTACTGCTGGAGTTCCGAGGAGACATCGCCGATAATGAGCGTCGAAACCGTAAGGAAGACTGCAGATTGGATAAAATCGCTCAATCTTGATGGATATCTGGCGACGATCACGTTTCACGGCGGCGAACCGCTCCTTGCGGGTGCGTCATTTTACAGGGAAGTTCTTCCGATTCTTGCCGACGGACTGAAAGATCTCAATCCAGTTTTTGCAATACAGACGAATCTCTGGAGGATGACTCCCGAGATTGCACGT
>JAFZMT010000198.1 GCA_017553245.1 Methanomicrobium sp. | reverse complement strand
TACCGTTTATTTAGTTTCTATTATTTATGCGCTCGCCGAGCATAAGAATATTGTTAACGGTCGCTGACGGGGAGATGCCTAATAGGATTATCATCGGTTCGCAATCCGCGCCGGTTTTTGCGTCATTGCCGCCCTTTTTTGTATCTTCGCCGGCGATGTAGATGATGTCGGGGACGTCCTCTTTTTTGCAGCAGAACGCCGTTCTCCAGTCCATCAGCGGAGTCGACGATCCCGCGTTTCTGCGGTCGGCTTCCCTTACTTCAAAGAGCATTTCGCGGGCTTTGTCGACAACGGGCTTCGAATAGCGGAGTATCGCGGCTGAACGTATGTCTGGGTCAAATCTCATTGCCGTGAGTATTATCGATCTGTTGAGACCGGTGCCTCTGTCGCCTTTGTCGCCGTTGCTGCCGCCGCCTGCGGCATCGAAGATGGCATCTTCGGATGTTTTGCCGTCGGGCATCACCGTGACTGCGGCGATGTCCGCAAGGCTACGCGCATGTTCCGCGCCGTAAATCAGGCATATCCCCGCATCGGGTATGAGTGCCCGCGGCAGCGAGCCGTCAGCGATATTTGCGGCGAGTTTCCCCGCGGCTTTCGTAAGTTCGTCCTCAATTTCTTCGCGTTCTTCCGAGTTCATGTGATCACACCAATCTTTTATCACACCAATTACGCATGCAGTTTTGCAGCGGTTTTCGCGGCTTTAATAAGATAAAGATATAGTCTAATACATCAAAAAAAGATTGCATGAATCCCGTATTACTTGACTGCACAACGGCGGTCAGCAGCATAATTATCTTCATAATCGCCTTAATCGTGCTTCCGGCTCTGATGCCGGCGGCATACGCAACGCTCGCGTCGATAATCCTCTTCATTGTCCTTATGTCATGCGGCGGATACTATATCAGCAAGGAAACGGCAAAGAAGCAGTAAACGGCAGCATAAACGACGATATAAACGAAAAATAACGATAACTGTCAGCGCAAATAATCTGAGCAGCAAAAAATAAAATAAGAGATAAATCTCAATTTTTGGCGGTTTTATCCGCCTTTTCGCGCTCTTTTGCATCAATCCTCGCACCGATTTTATCCGGTTTAGAGTCGGGCGCGGATGCCGGCTTGGAGCCTTTAGCGGAACTGCCTCCTGTGACCTTCTTTTTGTATTTGTAATAGCTTAAGGGGTGCTGAAACTTCTTTGATTTGCAGATACCGTCGGGACAGCAGAGACCGTATGTCTTCATGGTGACGCACTGCGGCGGCGTGTATTCCGTTCCGCCGCCTCCCGAGATATGGTCGACCTGATACATCGTCATGTCGACGTTGAAATCGGGTGCACGCGTGAATACGCCCACAATGCCGTTTATGTCCATGCCGATTGTGTGCATGAATGCCGTCAGCGAAAACCTTGCGGTATGGGGTATGTTGGTGCCGTCCGTGACCGACGAAATTATTGCCTTCATGCACGGCGGAAACGAACCCTCGTCAACCTCGCCGAACTGCTCCATGACTCTCTCCTTGTAAACGGCGGAGACCTCGTCGGAGAGCGGCTTGAATTTCTCTTTGATTTCGTCGGGAACGGGGAGCGGGAGCTGACCGTGAAGCATGCTGCGGATACGCTCCTTTAAGAGTTCTTCGGCTTCATCGCGGCTTACGGCGACGTTTCCGTTGCTTACGTCGCGGTTGACGAGCTGCCACTTCGCGTCACGGATGTCCCTTACGAGTTCCACGTATTCGCGGACGCTCATCTGCCCCGATCTCAGATCAATGCCCAGACTGCGGGCAATATACTCCTTCTTGGCAGGCTCTTCGTGCTTGAGGAAGTATGCGGCGCGTTCGGATTCGTAGCGGCATAATTTGTCGATGACGGGGCGCTCGTTCATGCAGGAGACTATCATGCGTGCGATTGCGTAGGAAAGTATCTCATGCTCGGGGATGTCACCCGACGAACCCGTGACATTGTCAAAGACATAGTCCATGCTGAGGGCGGCTTTGATTCTGTCCCGCGCTTTCTGAGCCAGCCTTTTGCCGGATTCAAGCTCCAGAAGGTTGTTGAGCGCATATGCCCTGCTGCCGACAAGAGAGTGGGCTTCTTTTAAAAAAGGATATTTTACAAGTTCTTTCTTGTCAAATTCTATCGGCATTTTAGGATTACGGAATAAATGGAGTTTGACTGTTTTCAGCCGCATTCGGGCTGAATTCAGCAGGATTCAATGAGTCGCAGTCATTCAATGTGTTTGAGTCGTATTCTATGTGTCTCAGTCGGATTCAATGCGCGGTGCAAGGAGATACTCTACCTTGCCTTCGCCGCCGGCAATCGAGAAGACAAACTTCACCGGGTGGTCTTTGCCGATATGAATCTCGACCTCTTCCGCCCTGCTCATTACACGTCCCATATCCTTTAAGTAGTCCAGTGAGAAGAGCGAACGCGCTTCCGCAGGTATAAACGTCTTCAGATCGGTCGATTTTATCTCGAGGTTGATGTGGTCGGTGTCGCCGTCGGCTTCCATGTAGAAGGTCTGTTTTTCGGGGTTGATTCCGAACGCAATCTTATCCGAGACCACGGATGCCGCTTTAATGGCATTGTTGAGTGCGGCGCCGGAGATGACAACCTTGCCGGGGAGCTGGATTGACGGGAGATTGGGGTCTTTTCTTACGGTGTTGACATCCAGAAGTGAGATTGAATACTTATACGATCCGAATGCAAGCTCCATCTTATAGGCGCCTTCGGGCAGATCGAGCGAGAGAGAGTCGCCTTTTTCCATCATGCCGACAACGGTCTTCATCTTGCCGATGTCAAGACCGATCTGGCTGTCGCCGGCGCTGTATGCCGAGAATGCGGGTGCGCCGAGTTCGAGCGAGATCATGGCGACGTTTGCCGTGTCCACGGCGCGAACCGTGAATCCGTTTGCGCTGATATTTAAACGGCATTCGGTTACGATTGCCGCAACTACTTCTACTGCTTCCTTAAAGATTTCCGTATCAATTGTTGCTTTTAGCATTTATTTACCCCTGAATTTCCGATACATTCCTCTGCGCTGACGCGTACCGTATCGGCTTTTTGATCTATATTATAGGTTTATTTTATTATGTTTGTATAAATGATTTACTTTATAAGTTCGTTTCATGCACATAAATGCCCGATATGTTGCGGGTATTATACGGAAATATATTGCGGAATACATTGTGGAATAACATTGCGGAATACATTGTGGAATATAATACAGATCATTATCTATTCGAAAAGTCAATTTATATACAGTTTTACTGCCGACCTGCGGTATCGGAGATATCTCTGCCGAATCATTGTTTTTTACAATTCTGCCGGTTCAGGTCGGTTTTATGACTGAATAATTACGAAATACAGGTGTCGGCAATGGGATCACAATGGGGAGCGGACCGCTTCTACAGGAAATCAAAGCGTGAGGGCTACCGCTCACGTGCGGCTTACAAAATACTGGATATTCAAAACAGATTCGAGATTATCAGAAGCGACGACAATGTGGTCGATCTCGGTGCGGCGCCGGGGAGCTGGTCGCAGGTTCTGCGCGATATGACGGACGGGCAGGTTATCGCCGTTGACCTCAATCAGATAGCGCCGCTTGAAAACGTCATCACGATACGCGGCGATTTTACGACCGAAAAGGTTCAGGCTGAGATTTTATCGCACGTCGATGTCGTCAATATCGTTGTCTGCGACGCCTCGCCCAAGCTTTCGGGGCAGAAGTCATACGATCAGGCAAGAGCAATCTCGCTTTCCGAGCAGGCACTGCGCTTTGCCTGCCTTATCTTAAAGCCCGGCGGCAACTTCGTGGTGAAGTCGTTTCAGGGCGAGATGTTCAAGGAGCTTCTGGACGAGGCACGCAGGAACTTCTATGCGGTCAAGGTCTACAGGACGAAGGCGACAAGGCGCGGAAGCACGGAGACCTATATCATTGCAAAGAACTTCAAGGGATTTGCCGACAGTTTCTCAACCCACAACTATGAGAGGGAGCAGCCGCAGGAGATTCCCTACGATCCCGAGTTCTTCGACGAGGAAGAGGACTGAACGGAAGAGAGCAAATAACAAGATTCTTCTCTACAATAAAGTAACAAAATATATCCGCAAAAATGTATCTTACAGACAGTTTCGGAAGACCGGTCACCAATCTGAGAATCAGCCTTACGCCGCGGTGCAATTTGAAGTGCAGCTACTGCCACCGCGAGGGCGAGGTAAAGCCGCGTGCCGAGATGCAGCTTGAGGATATTGCGGCGATTATGCAGACCGCCGCCAAGTTCAACATGAACAGCATCAAGCTCACCGGCGGCGAACCGACTCTGAGAAGCGATATCACCGAGATTATAGCCGCGGCGCCGAAGTCAATGGAGATTTCGATGACGACAAACGGCACCCTGCTTGCGCCGATTGCGCAGGATCTGAAGGATGCGGGGCTTTCACGCGTCAATGTGAGCATCGACAGTCTCAAACGCGACGTCTATAAGCAGATAAGCGGAAAAGACCTCCTTCCGCAGGTTCTTGAGGGTATAAGCGCGGCAGTCGGGGCGGGGCTTACTCCGGTTAAGTTCAACGTCGTTATCCTCAAAGGCGTCAACGATGATGAGGTTGAGGACTTTATCAGATTCGGCGCCGAGAACAGGGATGTTATCATACAGTTCATAGAGCATATGGATCTTTCGAAATCGCCGGAAGACCGTCACGCTCAGACACTCGAAGAGAGCCTGAAAGCGCGCTCAAAGACGATTATTACAAGAAGGATGCACCACCGCAAAAAGTACTGTATCGACGGTGCCGAGGTGGAATTCGTAAGACCCATGCACAATAACGAGTTCTGCGCATTCTGTAACCGCCTTCGTGTCACATCCGACGGTCAGTTAAAGCCCTGTCTCCTGCGCCACGACAACCACATCAACGTCGTCGGCAAACGCGGCGAAGAACTCGAAGAACTCTTCAGACTTGCCGTATCGAGAAGAGTGCCCTTCTTCAGATAATATTTATTTTCCGGGACGTTTTCTCCGATTAACGCGCCGCAATCCGTTTCCATATGTTTTTTTGTTTTACGCTCCAAAGTTAACTGAAGAAATATGCTTTTGGAGAATAACGAATATCATGCGGTTTTGGATAAACTCTATTCCAAATCCTTAGTATTGGAATCGGTCGGCGATTTTGACCCCGTATTATACTTCTATTTCATGGATACGCTTGCGCATATCGACTTCTCAATCTGTATTCTGGCGTTCAACTACCACAATATCAGAAACAAGATGAACAGCGAGTATCTCAGATGGCGCATCGACGAGGAGGAGAAGGGCGACAGGGCTTATTTCCCCGAGTTCATCAACTGGCTCAAGGAGGAGCACAGGGAGAAGTTCGATTCGCTTCCCGAACTCTGGAGAGTCATCTACGATAAGAAGAAGCCGGCATCATACCGCAGTTTCAGAATCGTTATCGATCCCGACGACAATCAGCCGACCCCGGTTCAGTCCTTTTCGAAGTGGATTGACGAGTTCTTTGAGCTGAAGTTTGTCAGGAGTCTCTACAAAGATGCCTCGCTGGGTAAACTGTTCAATGAATTTATCACAACAAAGCACTAATTAAGAGATATGGATGCCGCCAAGATCTGCTCCGAACTTGTAAAGATAAGGAGCGAAAATCCGCCGGGGAACACAACGGACGTCATTGAGTATATTGCCGAAATTCTGGCGTCTCTGGGTATCAGATACAATATCGTCGACGAGGGGGAGGGGCACTGCAACCTCTATACGCATTACAGTCACCCCCTTCTTTTTATGGGTCATGTCGATGTTGTTCCCGCAATGGACAGCGACTGGGACAGACCGCCTTTCTCGGGAGAGATTGCGGAGGGCTTTGTTCACGGTCGCGGTTCGACGGACATGAAGGGCGGCTGTGCGGCGGCATTGTGTGCGGTCGCGGAATATGTCGAGAGTAATTCCGCGGATATCGACAGTCCGTGCAATCTCTGTTTTGTCTGCGATGAGGAGGGCGGCGGTCATCGCGGGTCAAGAAGAATTCTTGCAAAGAAACTGATTAAGCCCTGCGACTGCCTGATTGCCGAGCCGACGCCGGCGCTCAACCCCACAATCGGTCAGAAAGGGCTTATACGTGCGAGCATTGAGTTCGTCGGCAATCCGGGTCACGGGTCGCTGTATCCCTGCGCGGGAAAAAGCGCAATCATGAAGGCGGGGAAGTTCCTCTCGCGGCTTAAGGCGCTTCACAGCCTCGAGTTCTCGACCGATCCGAAGATCGAGACCATCTATAAGCGATCCTCGGAGATCTTCCGCGAGCTTCTGAATGTGGATTCGGCTGAGGAGATTCTCAAGCACATTACCTTCAACCCGGGGATGATCAGCGGCGGCGAAGGCGTCAATATCGTTGCGCAGCGCTGTTCGCTTTCGTGGGAGATGCGCATTCCCATCGGCTGCAATACCGATGAGCTGATTGCAAGGCTGCGTGCGGAAAATCCCGACGATGTCATCGATATTAAGGATGTGTGCAGCCCGAATCTTACGGGCAGCGATTCGAAGATCGTGGGCGCCGTCTGCGGCGAGATTGAGAGGGTGTATCATAAAGAGTCTTTCCCGATTATTCAGTGGGCGGCAAGCGATGCGAGACATCTGAGAGCCGCGGGTTTCAACGCCATAGAATACGGTCCCGGGGAGCTGAATACGCTTCATGCCGTCAACGAAAAGGTCTCGGTCGAAAATCTCGCAAAGGCGGTCGATGTCTACAAAGGGGTTCTGGGGCATTACAACTGAATGCCGCCGGAAGCAACCTAAAGCAGCCGAAAGCCATGTAGCCGGAGCAGACTAAAGTCCGCCCGCGTTGACCGGATTATAATTCCCGTTTTACTTTTTTTCCGACTGTTCACGTCACTGTCATACCTGTTCTTTGTCCGTGTCATGCCCCCTGTCATAACCGTTTGATGCCTGTATATTATATCGGTGTCATTATCGGTGTCATTATCGTGTCATTATCGTGTCATGTCCGTGCCGTATCTGTGAGAATGGT
>JAFZMT010000197.1 GCA_017553245.1 Methanomicrobium sp. | reverse complement strand
GTGGGCAGATCGGGATTGTCGCGGTTGAACTCCTCATCCTCTTTCATGAAATCGGGTTCTATGCTGATCTCGGGTTTGGGGAAGTTGAACGGCTTGCCCCAGTAATCTCCCTCAAGCATGACCTCCATCAGCGCCTTGAAAAGAAGCCTTACTTCGCGCTCGAATTCGCCGTAAAGTCGTTCCGGCGCCTGTTCGCCGTCCCAGACCTTTCCTTTGTAGACGCAGGGCTTGTCCTTCCAGAGTTTGGGGACGCCGGGAGAGAGCTGGACGGATGAGAAGACGACCTGACCGCCGCGGGCGACCATCATCTGCGTCATTTCGTAGACGAACATCTGCATGTGCTGTTTTATGCAGTCATAATCGGCGCCCTCAAAGTATGGCGCGAGGAAGGTAAGGAAATTGTAGTAGCCCTGACCGCCGGCAAAGTTGGTCTGCGCACTGCCGAGTGCCTTTACGGCGTGGAGTATGGCAACTTCGGGGCGCTTTGCGGGACCCGCCACGGATGCTTTGGTTCCGTTGCCGTCCGGCATCAGACCGTAATAGAAGAAATAGCGCAGATCCCAGTCCTGACAGAACGGGCGCGTTCCGAAATATTCCAGGTCGTGGATGTGCATATCGCCGGAGAGGTGGTAATCGGCAAGTTCGGGGGGCATCTGAAGGAGATACTGCTCCTTACTGATTTTGTCGGCTTTCTTCTTGTGCGCAGTTTCGGCGTTTTCCTGAAGATTCGCGTTGTCCTTTGCGCCGAATCCTCTGCCGACGTCTATCAGATGCGCATCATAGACGGGCGTTCCCACTCTTGTCGAGACATTCCTGTATTGGGGCATGTTGCGCTCAAGGAGCACTATATTGAGAATCTCGCGGATAAGCGGACCCGAGAGGAATTTGAGACCGAGTTTCTGTATTCTCTGCTCGACCGTGAGAGCTATCTCTTCGGCTGTGGTCTTGTCGATGGCTTCGCCGCCGTAGAACTCTTCGACTAATTTTGTCTCGCTTATGAGCTGTTTGACTATCCAGTCGCGGTTCCAGTCAAGGATAAGCCCGCGCGATGTGCGGACTTTGGGGAGCGGCGATACGGAGTATCCGTAAAGAGTTTGCTGACGGGATTGTTTTTCTTGTCTGACCATCAATCAGTCCCCTTTGCAATGTGCAAGGATCTCGTCTTCGCGAAGCTGACCGCCGCTGAAGAGGTCGCGGGATGTCAGAAACTCATCATCTCCGATTTGAAGGACGGGCGCTTCTCTTACAAAGACGTTGTTCATTCTCAGTTCGGTCATATTTTCAGGAGATGCCATGTCAAGCTCATCGTATGCCACATCATGACTTTTCAAAAAATTCTTCAGTTTTTCGCAGTTTGGACAAACTTCCAAGGAATATACTGTTATTTTTGGACTATCAGACACAAGAAATCCCCCAAGGGTGATTGTATGATTGTTTAGATTGAGAGAGTAATAAAATTTGTTTATTAGGTATGCGACATATATCGGACTATAAATATAATTAAAAATTGTTTGTTTTTAAGTAAAGTATAATTTATTTGTCGCCGCGGTGCGGAGTTATGTTAAAGCATAGGATGGGCAGTCTGAGAGGGATAATGGGGTGATGGGTGCGGGGGAGAGACAGCAGGGAAGTGATAGAGAAGTAACAGGGAAGTAACGGGGAAGGGATAGTGAGGTAACAGACAGGTGGCGGGACTGATTCGGGACAGATGATACAGGATAGAATTTATTCTGTTTCGGCGCCAAGATATTAACGAATCAGCGATGACAAGGGTATTTGTTGCGGCGGAACTGCCTGCGGAGGTAAAGAGGAGTCTCTTGGCATACGAAAAGAGCCTTATGCAGTCGGATGCAAGGTTAAACCCCGTGGATCCAGATTTGTCGCACATTACCCTGAAGTTTATCGGCGAGGTCGATGCCGTTAAACTCAAGAAAATCGAAGAGCGCCTCTCGGAAGTCAAATTCGACCCCTACAGGATGCGCCTTCACGGAATCTCGTTCAACAGCCCGAAGTCGCCGCGTGTCGTCTGGGTAAACGGAAGCGACGGGGGCAGATCAGCCGAACTTGCCGGCATTATTGAGGAATCGCTTGCCGGTTTAGGGATTCCGAAGGAAGAGCGGCAGTTTAAGATACATGTGACGCTCGCGCGTATCAAAGAGTATCGCCCATCCCTGATGCCGATTATAAAAAATCTTCGCGACGAGGATGTTGCGGAGTTTGAGATTACGGGCTTTTCCTTAAAGAAGAGCGTGCTTACCCCGAAAAGTCCGATATACAGCGATATAATGAGAGTTGACTTCTGAAATGACGCAGCGGTTCAATGAATACGAGACGGAAGTGCTTAAAGCAATACGCCCGAGTGAGAGCGAAAAAGCGGAGATACTCAGTCTTGCCGATGAACTTGTGAGCGCCGTCAACGAAAGCGGCATCGCAAAGGGCATGGTTACCGGCTCGGTCGCACGCGACACATGGATCTCGGGCGACAGGGATCTCGACATATTCATGCTCTTTTCCCCCGAACTTACCCCCGAAGAACTGGAAGAGAAGGGGCTTTCGCTTGCGAAATCGATTGCCGCGGCATTCGGCGGGGATTACGTCGAGAAATATGCCCAGCACCCCTACCTCAACGCCGCCATACGCGGCTTTGACGTTGACCTCGTTCCCTGTTATGCCGTTGAGGACGCCTCAAAGATTAAGAGCGCGGTTGACAGGACGCCGTTTCACACCCGCTATATGCGGGGCAGAATAGCGGATAAGACCGATGACGTGCGGCTTTTAAAGATGTTTTCTAAGGCGTGCGGCGTTTACGGCTCGGATCAGATGACGGGCGGCTTTGCGGGGTATCTCTGCGAGATCTTCATCTGTTATTACGGCAGTTTCCGCGGGTGTCTTAAAGCCGCGGCTGAAGACTGGCATACTGGGCTGGTTATCGATTTGGAGAAGCATCAGGCGAAAGAGTTTGACGATCCCCTTACCGTTATCGACCCGACCGACCCGCGGCGCAATGTTGCCGCTTCACTTACTCAGACGCGGATGTCGGAGTTCTGCGAGTTTGCACGCGGTTACCTTAAGAATCCGTCAAAGGAGTTCTTTGTCCGCAAAACGGCTCTGCCGATAACAAAGGACGAACTCGCGGCGAGACTCAATGAGCGCGGGACTTTTCTTTACGGCATTGTCTTTAAGACGCCGGGGATTATTCCCGACGTCATTGTGCCGCAGCTTAAGAGAAGCGAAGTTTCAATCGCCGCACTTCTCGAACGGCACGGTTTTTGCATAAACCGCTTCGACTCGTATATGGGGGACGATAACTGCATAATCCTCTTCGAGATGCTTACGGAGAGCCTTCCCGCGGTTGAAAAACGCATCGGACCCCCGGTTTGGGAGAGTGAGAACTCGGAGAGATTCATTGCAAAGCATCTCGGTAAGACGATGTCCGGACCCTATATCAGGGACAGCCGATACTATGTCGAGGTAAAGCGCAGGTATCCCACAGTCATGTCGCTTTTTAAGTCCCGCGATTTTATCGAATGCGGACTGGGAAAGCACGTCAAGAACTCGGTTGTGAAGGAATACGGGGTATTTACGGGCGCGGAGTGCCACCGCGACGAATTTGCGGCATTCCTCGGGGAATTCTTTGAGGAGAAGTCTCCGCTTGTGAAGATTCTGGAAAGAAATTGAAAGAAACAGAAAGGAATTGGAAGTAATTAAAGTGATGCGTAAACACTTTTAATCTTCCGCGACAATTTAAGAGAGACAGATAAACCTATGAATCAGGAAGGAGAAGCACTTACAGCCGAGAACTTTGATGCCGCTCTCAAATATCTCGATGTCCTTGAGAGCCAAAGCATCATCTCGGAAAACGGCGAGGAGATAGCCAAAACGGGAGGATGTGAGGCGATTAAAGATTTCCTCATGGTGCTTTACTACAATAACTGGCTTATAAATACGCGATGGCAGGACTGGACGGGTATTGCCGAGACGCACCTCGGTCACCGCGAGCTTCTTAAAGAGGCGGATGTCGAGACAATCCGCAAGATTCTGACCGTTCATGTGAGAATCGACAGGCTGTTTCCGGGGGACATCGCCGATATCATCTCGAAGGGGTATATGTTTGCCATCTTTAAGCGGATTGAAGAACTTAAAGAGCCGTATCTTGCCGGACTTGCCGAAAACGGCAATTCATAACTTATTACCGACAATAACATTTTACCGGCATACCACATTATAATCATGACCCTGATGAAACTTATCTCATGGAATGTCAACGGCATCCGCGCCTGCGCCAAAAAAGGTTTTTCGGAGTTCATTAACACCGTTTCCCCCGATATTCTCTCGGTTCAGGAGACAAAAGCCAATGAAGACCAGCTGACCGCGCCTATACGCCACCCTAAAGGTTATTATTCATATTTTTCGTCCGCCGAAAGAAAAGGCTACAGCGGCGTGGCAACATTTTCGAAGACCGAGCCTGTTTCCGTTGAGAGAGGCTTCAATATCGGCGAGTTCGACGGCGAAGGGCGCGTTCTTCGGCTTGAGTATCCCGACTTTTACCTCTACAATATATATTTCCCCAACGGCGGCGCCTCACCCGAGCGCCTTGATTATAAGCTGAGATTTTATGCCGAATGCTTAAAGCAGTTCAAGGCTCTCACGGATGCGGGAAAGAACGTTATCGTCTGCGGCGATGTCAACACGGCGCATAAAGAGATTGATCTTGCAAGACCCAAAGAGAACTCAACCGTATCCGGATTCCTGCCCGTCGAACGCCGCTGGATAGACGACCTTATCGGGAGCGGTTTTATCGATACTCTGAGGATGTTTGACGAAAGTGCCGGCAGATACACGTGGTGGGACATGAAATCGCATGCACGTGACAGAAATGTCGGCTGGCGTCTGGATTATTTCTTTGTGAGCGAAAGCATGAAGGATAATGTGAAGTCCGCGTCCGTTATGCCCGAGATCTTCGGTTCGGATCACTGCCCCGTCTCGATAGAGGTGGAGTTCTGAAAGAGGTCTCTTAAAGGAGAGTTTTAAAAGAGAGATTCAGCCGCATTCGGCAGACGGATCTCAGACAATTCTCAGACACTTTTGGACACTCATAAATCTGATAAAGCCTAAAAGAGATATAACTAAAAAATACAGAGATACAATGTCAGGCGGAATGGAGATAAGAAAAGCACTCGATGAGATAGTTGACCGCGATTACACATTTATGCACATCTGCGGCACTCACGAGGCGTCAATTGCACGTTCGGGGCTGAGGAGTATTCTGCCGAAGGGGCTTAAGATTGTCATGGGTCCCGGCTGTCCCGTGTGCATAACGCCGCAGGGGGAGATTGATGCGGCGCTCGAACTTGCGGCAAAAGGCTGTATTATAGCTACTTACGGCGATCTGATGCGTGTGCCGGGGACAAACGGCAGTCTGGACACCTGCGGCGGCGACGTCCGCGTTGTTCAGGGCGTTCATAAAGCCGTCGAGATCGCAAAAGAATGCCCCGATAAGGAGGTTGTCTTCATATCGGTCGGATTTGAGACCACCGCGCCCACGGTTGCCGCGACAATCCTCACGAATCCGCCGGATAACTTCAGCATACTCTGCTCGCACAGGTTTGTGCCGCCGGCAATGAAGTTCCTTCTTGAGCAGGGCGAGGCAAAGATTGACGGTTTCATGCTCCCGGGTCACGTCTGCGTGGTTACGGGATACGAGATGTATGAGCGCTTCAAAGTCCCGCAGGTCGTTGCCGGTTTTGAGCCCGAAGATATTCTTCTCGGTCTGTATATGCTTGTCAAGCAGGCGAAAGAGGGAAGGACGGAAGTGGAGAATGCCTATCCGCGGGCTGTGAACAGGGTCGGAAATCAGAAGGCAATGAAGATGCTTTATGAGGTCTTTGAGCCGACCGACGTTGAATGGAGAGGTTTCCCCGTCATCCCCGAATCGGGGCTGAAACTCAAGC
>JAFZMT010000196.1 GCA_017553245.1 Methanomicrobium sp. | reverse complement strand
AATCGCCGACAGACTCAACCTTTCCGTAATCACAATCTTCCCGAAGGATGCGGGCGAAAAAGGAATTGTCGGCGCCGCCATCGAGGTCCTTACGCGTCACAACCTCTCGATCCGCCAGATTTTCGTTACCGACCCGCAGCTCTCAGAGGACCCCAGACTCGTAATCATCACCGAAAAGACAATGCCTGCCGCGGTCTACGAAGAACTCAGAGCGCTGCCGCAGGTCAGAAAAATAGTATTATAATTATTTATAATTCTAAACAGTAATCACATTTTTTCGGAACGGAGAGTTCTTAAACCTTCAATCTCATCCGAAAGCTTTGCAATCCGCTCCCGCGCCTTCTCACTCAGCCCCGACTTCTCGGCAAGACTCATCCTCTCGCCGATTGAGATGACATTCGCGCCCTTAACAAGATTATCGCAGTGAGCGACAATCTTCTCCTCAAGCGTCAGCGGAATACAGTCATGCGCATCCAGCCCGAGTTCGGCGCACTCCGCGGCAGGAAGACCCGCGCCGATATGCCGTTCGACAATCAGGCATACATCCTCGGAAAAACCGAGTTTGCGGCAGATATCCGCGCCTATCTGAGCATGGGCAATGCCGTGCGTCACCGAGCGCCCGATATCGTGAAGAACCGCGCCCGCCTCAACGAGGTTCAAATCGGCATCGGGTATCTCGCGGGCATACTTAACCGAAAGATTGCGCACGGCAACACAGTGCTCGATAACCCTGTCGCTGCAACCCGCACTTTTAAGAAAACCCGTAAGTTCATCGAGAGAATAAGTTTTGGGAGAACTGTTTTCGGGCGAATTATATTCGGGAGAATTATTTTCGGAGTTCAGGATAAGACCTCAAAAAAAGTTTTGGTTCAGTCTGTTCGGTCTGCTCAGTCAAATTTGCCGAGATTCTCTTTGATTTTTTCAACGCGGCGTTTCAGGGCTTCGGAGAGAAGTTCGTTGTCGAAGTGATCCATCTTCTCATCGCAGTTCTGACAGACGAAATCGCGGTTTATCGCCTCGTCGAACGTATATCTGAGACCGCACTGCGGGCAGATATAGAAATCGTTCATTAACTCGTATTCTTCACGTGCCTGAAGAATCTCAAGAACCGCTTCCGTATCCTCGGTAATACAGTCATCTATGTTGTCCAGCCGCAGAACCCAGAGATATGTAAGCCATCCCGTCTCAGAATTCTTGATTCTGCGGTATTCCGCAAGGCGCTTACCGTACAGGGTATATAGTGTATGCCTTACATCATTGAGATTGATAGACGTTTTCTCGGCGAGATCTTCGTCACTGAACTCCCCCTCGGCAGGGAACTTCTCCAGAAGAGACATGCCCGCTTCCCCAATCATTCGGAAAAGGTATGCACGCACAGCCTCATTTTTAAGAACTTCTTCAGGCGCTACCATCTGCATATATATCTGTTTACCTTTCTTATAGTTTTATCCAGAGATTCCAGTGCCTCAGCCCTTGATGCGCCCTGTCCGTATACGCTTAAGACGGCGCCGCCTTCCTCAATCACCGTGCCCGGGGCGGGGATATCGGCGATACCCGCGGCAACGTCGCCGCATTTTAAGAGATCGTCCTTCACGGTCATATCGCGGTCTGCGAAGATAACCTTACGCGCCGCATACTGCCTATACTCTCCCGTGTATGCATGCGGCAGTATCCCGCG
>JAFZMT010000195.1 GCA_017553245.1 Methanomicrobium sp. | reverse complement strand
GAGTGAAGAGGAGCAAAAGCCTAAGCTTTTAGAAGGAAAGACAAGATCGGAAATTCTTGATGGGTTACGCGAACTTCATATGGGTAAGTGGAAAAACAGTTATAGTCATTATCCATTTCTTGACGGGGAAAGATGGGATATTATAATCAGATACACTAATGGCAAGACAAAGATATACTCTGGGATTACTGATTATCCGAAAAACTTTGACGATTTCCTTGAATTGATGGGCATGGGTCGCAGGCATGATCTGCCTGATGAGTGGGAGAAGGAGATCCTGGATAACTAATAGTATTATTTTTAGTAACGATGCCCTATGGCGGCAGAAACAACCTATTTAGTTCGGAATATACGGGAGGGATAAATCATATGAAAATACGGGAAGGCATGCTGATAACGCCGGAGGAATACGTCGCTGAGAACCTGTGGGGAAAGACGAGGGAGGCGGCTGTAAAAAAGGTCGAAGAACTCAGGGATATGATTAAACAGCTCAGAAGTGCGGTCGAGGAAGAAAAACGCTCCGAGGAATGGAAGTGGCGCCCGTTCCCCTCAGTCAGGATAAGTGCGTATTATGACTTCATTGAAGCCGCAAAAACGTATTTTGAAGCGCAGGGCTGGGAGTTTGAGCAGACCGCTGAGGATATCGGGGAAAAAGAGTTCAATGACAGGATTGAACAGATAGTGTATATTGATTTTGACCTGTTTAACCACGGCATCTGGGTTGACGATGTGAGGCGGCGAATCGATTTCGGCGGCAGATACGTGGAGGTCGTGAGTTATTATCCCTTTTATCCCGACGACGACACGGAATACGGTCGTGTAACCCTCAAAGGTAAGACAAAATCCGAGATTCTGGAGGAGCTGCGCGATATCCGCATAGGCAGGTGGAAACCCGAATATTACTGTGTCAATGAGCGCGAAAGCTTTTCCGATTGGGCATTGACAATCACTTTCAGCGACGGCACCGAAAAGAAGTTTAAAGGAGATGAATGTTTTCCGTATAACTTCCGCATTTTCACGGATCTGCTGGAAATAACGCTTTTTGAATACTGACGGCGTATCTGACGGGGACATCGAAGCTTGCGATACCGCATTCGATTCCGCATCTGATTCGCCGCGGATGCCGTGGATGCCGCGGCAAAGAGCAATCTTCTTTTTTTGCGCCGCTGAAATATTATTGTACGGTATATTGTGCAGGATATTGAGCGGAATTATATGCAGAACGGTAAATGTCCAGTGATTCTGGTTCACGGCTGGAAGAGCAGCCCGCATGTCTGGAGCAGGCTGATTCCGCGGCTTGAGGAGTCGGGTATCGAATATTATCTCTTCGATCATTCAAAGAAGAGCTATTCCGATTCGCTGGAGATTGTCGAAGAGCTGGGGGAGTTTTTCGACGAAATTAGGTCGCGTTCGGGATATGCGGGGGCATACGATATCGTTTCGCACTCTCTGGGGACGACGATTGCGAGATATCTGCTTGAGGTCGCGGATACGGAGAGGCGGTTTAAAGTCCGCAGATTTATCGGAATCGGACCCGTGAACCGTGCGAGCACGCTTGCCGAACTTTTCAACGACGAAAGATACGCACCTTCGATTTTAAAGACGCTCACCGGCGTTTTCGTGCCGAAGGAATTCTCCGCAGCCGGCGACCCGCTTGTTCAGGCTGTGAGATTCGGCGGAGTGCTGACCTCAAAGATAAGCGATGATACAAAGAGAGAGGATATTGATTACCGGTTCATAGTCGCGGTTAACAAAACCCGCAACCCCGACTTCTTCAGGCTTTTCGAGGGTAAAACGTGGGTTTTCCAAGGCGGCAATAAGGCGAATGCGCCGGTTCTCACATATGACGGCGACGGCATAGTCTCTCTTGACGAGTCGGCGCTGAAGGGTGCGGGCTACACGCTTCTCCCCGAAGATTTGAGTTATTTCTCGGATAAGCCCGGCAGTTACTGTCATATCCTGCTTCCGACGAATCGCGAGGCGATTGAATGCGTGATAAGGTATCTTACCGCAGATTCGGAGGTTTCGGAGAATGTCTTTGTATAACGGCAAAAAAAGTATTATTTTTGGCTGATTGTCCGCCGGCGCTGTTCTTACAGTGTCAATCTTTCAACGTTATTATTTGAGCGACTGCTCGACTTTTCTGTGTTTGTTCTGCATGTTCGTGAGAACTTTCTCATAGAGTTCGGGGGCTTTTTCTCTTACGGCGATAACACCTTCGGCGGTAATGCCGCCTTTTGTGGCGACGCTCTCAATGAGGGTGTCAAAGGGTGATTTGCCGCCCGCGTTTTTGCCGGATTGAGTGTTACCTCTTTCCGCAGGTTCCGATTTTGAGAGTCTGTCAAGCAAAACGGCGGTACCCAAAAGCGTCTCACGGATAAGCTCTTCGGAATCGGCGACGGGTATTCTGCCGTTGCTTTTCTCAGCGGCGGCTTTTGCAAACTCCTGTATAACAGCGGCGATAATCGCCGGCGAACTGCTCGTAAGGTCGGAAAGTGAGGAGATGTTTTCTTCCGCGGTCACGTACGGCAGGCTGAATTTCTCAAAGAGCCGCATTACGGATTCTTTCACAGCATCGCCGATGCCGTCGGGAAAAGATATTACCATGACGCCGCGGTCATACTCCGAGGTCACGGACGGAATTATGCGGACGCAGTCTATTCCCGACCACGCTTTAAGGTCGGCAAGCTTTACATCCGAAACTGTCGAGATTATCAGCTTTTGCGGGGTTAATGCCGGTTTTATCTCCGCAATCACGGCTTTTGCTTCCGCAGGTCT
>JAFZMT010000194.1 GCA_017553245.1 Methanomicrobium sp. | reverse complement strand
GGGTAGCCGAACCCTTAGCCTCCTTAATCTTCGCCGCATTGAACTTGATTAATTGTGCTCTGAAATTATCCAGAACGTCATCATAGTGTTTTAAATTGACATATTCATAGCCGATGGACTCAAGGCGGTCTATGAACTTTGTTTCAACTTCGTATTCGGATATATGCCCCATCTCGACCCCTATACAATCTGTACCTTTTCCATATCTGTTAAAATCTAATAAAAATTGTCAAACGCAAATCTGCCGACATTAAGGACATCGCAGACTTAGAGACAGAAATATCTGAAAAATCTCAAAAAACATCAAAAACGGACCCAGCGGGAATCGAACCCGCGTCTTTGGGTTCGAAGCCCAAAAGGATATCCTCTACCCTATGGGTCCGCACAGGGTGGAAAAGTAACGTTATTGTAAACGGTATTAGTATTGTATCTGATTGGATTAAAAAACAGCGGATTAAGAGTGAACTTAAGTTGTCCTCAAGTGCTCTTATTTGCGCCCTTATTTGCACTCTTCGGCTCTGATGAGTTCCTTGCCCGCCGCAAGAAGTCTCTTTACCGCCGTCGTAACGTCATCGACGCGGATAATCAGAACCGCACCGTTCTTACCCGAATACGCATACGCATACTCGATATTGATATCCGCATCCCCCAGAATCGACGCCGTCTCGTAAAGACCTCCCGGTCTGTCCTCCATCTTGATACCGATAACATCCGTATACGAAACCATGAAACCGATATCCGCCAGATTCTTCAGAGCCGCCGACGACTTATCCACGATAAGCCTCACAACCCCGAAACCCTTCGACTCCGCAATCGAAAAAGCATAGATGTTCACATTCGCATCCTCAAGCCCCTTCGCAATCGCCGAAAGACGACCGGGCTTATTCTCGGAGAAAACCGAGATCTGTTTAATAACATACCTGCAAGATTCTGAATTTTCCGTCATTATAAAACTCTCCTGTCAATAACTCTCTTAGCCTTACCCTCAAACCTCGGAAGCGAGTCGGGCGCGGCAAGCTCCACGTCAACGCTGATATTCAGCGCATTCCTAAGCTCATACGCCACCTTCTTCCTTATCGCCTGAAGATCCTCAATCTTATCCGAGAAGAACTCCGGCTTCAGTTCCACCTGAACACGCATGTTGTCAAGCGCACCCTCGCGTGTGACAATAATCATATAGTTCTGACCCGAAATCTCGGGAACCTGCATAAGACCGTGCTCCACCTGTGAGGGGAAAACGTTGATGCCGCGGATAATCAGCATATCATCAACCCTGCCCGTAAGACGGCTTATACGCGGATGCGTGCACCCGCAGGGGCACACCGTTGTGTCCAGCGAAGTTATATCGCCCACGCGGTAGCGTATCATCGGCATTGCCTCCTTCTGAAGCACCGTCACCACAAGCTCCCCGCTTTCGCCGTCGGGAAGATTCTCGCCCGTCTCCGAATCGATAACCTCCGTATAAGCGATATCGCCCCAGATATGGATACCTTTCTGCTCCGCGCAATCCGTAAACATCGGACCCGAAATCTCCGAAGTGCCGAAGATGTTGTGAGCGCGGATACCCAGCCTCTCCTGAATCTTATCGCGCATACTCGCCGTCCACGGCTCCGCTCCCAGAACCGCAACACGAAGCGAAGTATCGTTCTTAATCGAAACGCCCATCTTCTCGGCAACGTCGCTGATATGATTCAGATACGACGGAGTACACGCAATCGCCGTCACGTTAAGGTCCTGAATCAGATTAATCTGCTTCTCCGTGCTGCCCACGCTTGCCGGCACAACCGTGGCGCCCACCTTCTCCGCACCGTAGTGCAGCCCCAGACCGCCCGTAAACAGACCGTAACCGTAGGAAACCTGCATGACATCCCCGCGACCGATGCCGCACGCCGTCAGCGACCGCGCAAGAGACTCCGTCCACAGATCAAGGTCTTTCTGCGTATAGCCCACAACCGTCGGCTTGCCCGTCGTTCCCGAAGACACGTGATAACGCACAAGCTCATCCGTCGACGCCGTAAACATCTTATTCGGATAATTATCGCGAAGATCCTGCTTGCGCATAAACGGCAGCTTCTTCACATCCGCAAGCGACCGTATATCATCCGGGTGCACCCCCGCATTCTTCATCCTGTCATGATAAAACGGCGAAAAACTGTAAAGACGATAGACCAGAGTCTTCATCAGCTTATACTGAAGAGCCTTCAGCTCCTCAACCGGCATCTCCTCAATTCGCGGATTCCATCTCAAAACTTGTCACCTCTCTTATCGACAACGCGCTTCGCCTTACCCTCGAATCTCGGAAGAGACTCCGGCTCGACAAGCGCAATCTCGGTTCTCACCTGTAATATTGCTTTCAGCTGGTCTTGTATCTTGCGCTGAATCCGCTCCAGATCGCGCAGTTCCCCGTTAAAGAACTCCTTCTTAATCTCCACCTCAATCTTCATCTCGTCGAGGTGGTTGATGCGGTCGACATAGACCATGAACTGATCCCCGACCTCGGGAATCGACTTCAAAACATCCTCAATCTGCGACGGGAAAACGTTGATGCCGCGGATAACCAGCATATCATCGCTCCTTCCCGTAAGGCGCGCAATCTTGGCACCGCGTCCGCACGGGCATTCGTCCTCGAGAATCATCGTAATGTCGCCCGTCCGATAGCGCAGAAGCGGCATTGCCTCCTTGACAATCGGCGTCACCACAAGCTCGCCCTTCTGACCCGGCTCCAGAACCTCGCCCGTCTTGGGATCGATAATCTCGATAATATACGAATCGTGCCAGAAATGCAGACCGTTCCTCTCCTCGCACTCGAACGCCGCACCCGGACCGTACATCTCGCTCATGCCGTAGGAATCGAAAGCCTTCACGCCCAGATTCTGCTCAAGCGCCTTTCGCATATTATCCGACCACGGCTCAGCCCCGAAAAGACCCGTCTTCAGCGTCGGCAGGTCCGTTCCCATACTGCGGGCAACCTCCGCAAGGTGCATCGCATAACTCGGAGTCGCATGAAGCGCCGTAACGCCGAAATCGTTAATCATCTCAATCTGACGCTTCGTATTGCCCGTTCCCGAAGGAACGACCGTCATGCCTATCTTCTCGGCGCCGTAGTGGAAGCCCAGACCCCCCGTAAACAGACCGTAGTTAACGGCATTCTGGAAAGTATCCTCATCCGTAAGCCCCACCATCGTCATATTGCGGGCAATAAGCTCCGACCAGTTATCCAGATCCTTCCTCGTATAACCCACGACCGTCGGCTTTCCCGTCGTTCCCGAAGTCGTATGAATGCGCACGACCTGCTTTTTCGGAACGGCAAAAAAGCCGAACGGATAACCCGTGCGCAGATCCGTCTTCCTCGTAAACGGCAGCCTCTGAATGTCGCTTACCTTCTTAATGCCGTCGGCGTCAACCCCCGACTCATTGAGCATCTTCTTATAAAACGGTATATTCTCAGCCTGACGGATGGTCCATTTCAGGCGCTTTAACTGAAGACTCTCTAAAGCATCGCCCTTAAGAGTCTCCATCTCCTTATTCCAGAACATTTGCAGAAGTATGTTATGCTGTAGCATGGCAATATATTATCGCTATCGTCCCCGCCGACGACGACCCCGCACCCGTAAAACCGCTGTCACGTCGCACCGCATTCACGCCG
>JAFZMT010000193.1 GCA_017553245.1 Methanomicrobium sp. | reverse complement strand
GTAAGCGTCTATTGCCGGAAATTTCATCAACATCACCCTCCTGCATCAAGATCACTCCTCTTCGCACGTTTTTAGAGATATTTACTGATTTTACTGATTTTACTGATTTTTACAGATTTATACTGATTTCAGTGATTTTACGGATTTCAGTCGCGGAACGGTATCTCGATCATGTCGAGATCGTCCGGCGCTATGATTTCGCCCTTATAATTTTTCTCTGCATCCCGTATATGAGTTGCCATATTTGTATAGCGGGAGCTTGCGTGGACGAGGGCAAGTTTCCTTGCGTTTATCTTCGCGGCAACCTCCCCCGCCTCGCCTGCCGTTGAGTGAAATACCTCTTCAGCCCTCTCTTTTTCCGAGTCGTCATAGGTGGCGTCGTGGATGAGCAGGTCGGCATCGGCGCCCCAGTCCGCCCAGCCTTCAAGGTGCGGGCGCGTATCACCCGAATAGACAATCTTGCGCCCGGGTCGCGGTTCGCCCATGACATCGGAGGGCTTTACCTCGACGGTAACGCCGTCGCGCTCCACGGTGACGCTGTTTCCTTTCTGGAGTCTGCCGAAAAGGGGACCCGGCTTTACTCCGAGTTCAATCGCACGCTCGCGGTTGAAGCGTCCCGGGCGGTCATCTTCGCAGAGGATGTAGCCGAGCGAAGGCATTCCGTGTCTTACCGAGAAGGCGCGGACGGTGTAGCCGTCGAAGGGAATTACGGTTCCGTCCCTGACTTCGCCGGGGTAAATCCTGAATCCGAGCTTTGTATGCGAAATCGCGTCGAGTGCGTCGGCGAACTCGTTAACCCATCGCGGTCCGTAGATTGTGAGCGGCTCTTTTCTGCCGTTGAACGCCATTGTCTGGACGAGCCCGCATAATCCGAGGTAGTGGTCGGCATGCCAGTGCGTTATGAAGACGGCGTCGACGGTAAATCCCGTCCGCGCCCGCATCATCTGCTGCTGTGCGCCTTCGCCGCAGTCGAAAAGGAGCGTGTCCGAGCCGCGTCTTACCATTATGCAGGTCGGGTTTCTGTTAGGCGTCGGCAGTGAGGCGGCGGTTCCGAGGAAGTAGACCTGCAGGGTTTCGCCGCTCATGGGATGTATCTCCTTATCGCATCCGAACTTTTCTTTGCCTCTTCGAGGTTTCTGCCCTCGACGACGCAGATACCCGAGTAATCCCTCTTTATGACGCCGAGCACCTTTTCCCAGTCGATGCTGCCGCCGCCGATGAAGAAATGCTCGTCTTTCTTTCCGATATTGTCGTGGAGGTGGATATGCTTCGCACTGCCGATGAGCTTTAAGAAGGCGTCGAGTTTGCCGACCGTGTTGGCATGTCCGATGTCGATTGTAAGCCCGAAGCCGTCAACGCCGCTTACCATCCCGCTTATCTCGTCGGGGTCCATGCAGAGGAAATCGGGCAGATTGGGCATGTTCTCGAGGCATGCGGTGACGCCGTGTTCGACGGCGACCTTTCCGATCTCGACAAGCGCGTCCTTGTGGAGTTTCCAGATCTTATCGGGGACGAGTTTTGCCGCGGGTGAAAGGTATCCCGGGTGAATGGTTACCCTGTCCGTGATTTCGGAGGCAAGGCGGACGCACTCGGAGAGCTGTTTTATGGATTCGCGGTAAATGGGGTAGTTCATGGACGCGAGGTTAAGGTCGGCGAAAGGTGCGTGGACGCTTGCCTTAAGCCCCGTGGTCTCAAGGATTTCTTTGATTGCCGCGAAGTTTTTTGGGTTGTCGAGGCGGTAGTTTCCCTCGGCGGAGATCTCCCAGCCCGTGTATCCGGCATCCTTTATTCCGTAAACCCAGTCGATTGAGGACCAGATCTTTGCCGAGGACGAAAAATAGAATTCAACGCTCATCTTTCGGTATCCGTATATTCAGCCCTGCTTTACGCGTTATCGACAGGCTTGCGCTGTATCTCTTTGATGAGTTTCTTTACCGCCGCCTCGAACTCTTCCATCGTGCCTTCGTTGGAGATGACGTATTCCGCCATTCCGATTGCGGCTTCAAGCCCCCATCCGCGTTCTCTGTCGTCGCGGGCTTTCAGACCCTCAACGCTTGAGTTTGCGCTGTCGTCGCTTCTACCGCGTGCCTTTAAGCGTTCAAGACGCGTCTCGAAGGGACAGTCGACCGCAATCAGGTTGAAGTTTTTGAAGCTGTTCTGAAAATACAGCACCTCGGAGTCGCCGCGGATGCCGTCGACGAGAACGGTCTTTGAGTGCTCGAGTTCGTCCTCGATGAGCGGAACCGAGAGTTTTGCGAGCGCATCCATGCCCATGCCCTGGCGCAGACAGCGGGACATCTCGCCCATGTTTTTGTCGTTTAATGTGAGTCCCGCGTCGGTCACGGCTTTTCTGACGACGTCGCCCATGGTGACGACGGGGATTTTCATCTCTTTTGCAATCCGCGAAAATTCGCCCTTTCCGCTTGCCGGAAAGCCTACAACACCTATTACCTGCATTCTATGATTCTCCCTGTTGATTCCTTATTGTTTATATGGTTCTTGGATTCCTGTGATGATTACGGTATGATATGATACAATCCGAAATGTTGCCTGTTGTTTGCCTGTTGTTTTCTTATTAATTTTTGCCGTATACTATGTTAGTTTATCTCAATAGTTGCGCCTTGTCTGAGATATGTCGTTGACGACCATGGTATCGGCAATGGTTATGCGGTTTTTGTCGTAGACGACCTCGCCGTCTTCGCGGGTGCGGATTATGACACTGCGGTCTATCCTGTCGGCGACGGCTTTGAGCTCGTCGAATGAGAGCGGCTGTATCTTTCCGAAGACGCCCTGCTGGAGCACGAGGGGGAGTCCTTCAGCCTCCTTGGCTATGTAGACAAGGTCGTCTTCGCGGCCGCGAAACATGGTGCAGACTATCTGAAGTTCGGGCAGTCTGCCGGATTTATACGCGTCGCGGCAGATTGCGAGGCTTTCTTTTATGGCGCCGACCATCTCGGGACCGACCTTTAAGAGCCGGAGATAGTGCTCCCAGCGGGTCTTGATGTCGAGGTGGATAAGGTCAACGGCATTTTCGTCGATAAGGGCTTTAATCGTCGCCGGATAGACACCGTTTGTCTGGACGCCGACTTTAAGCCCCATCTTTTTTGCCTTCTTTGCCATGTCGAGCAGGGCGTCTTTCTGCTCCGTTGCTTCGCCGCCGGAGAACACCACGCCCGAGACGGCTATGCGCGAGTCTTTTATGAGGCTTACGACCTCGTCGGTATCGCGCACGTCCTTTCCCGTCTGAAGTGCCCTGTTGTGACAGTAGTGGCACCTTACGGGACAGCCGCGGAGAAAAACGGTGCAAACCGCTCTTCCGCGCCAATCCACCGTGCTCAGCGGCACAAATCCCCCGAAATTGACCTCCATGATACAATATTATTTTGTCGCACTGAAATTTGAAAGTTGTCAGTCGCTGTCGCGGGAGGAGGGGTGAAGGGGGTGAGGGTATCAGGTACAGGAATCGGGTGCGGAAAGTCGGGTGGGGATGCGGGGTGCATTAATAAGATATTTTTGAAGGAAGCGCAAATTATGAGAGAGGGATACAGCCATGAAGACCGCTCTTTCACTGTCAACGCCGGAGGAATGGGAGACTGCCGGCAGACTCCGTGCCGATTTCAGGGAGGTAAGGATAGACCTCATCCGCGACGAGGATACGGCATTGCGGCTGATGAAACTGTGCAATGAGTATGCAAAGTCCGTAAAGTCCGCAGAATCCTCCGAGTCCGCGACCGCAACGTTGACCGCAATGCCGAACGCGTCCGCTGCCACGTCAGACCGCGATGCCTGCGCCGATTTCGACGACACTCAGCCGTGCGAGAGAATTCCGACAATCGCGACAATCAGGAGCCGCAAAGAGGGCGGGGAGTTCGACGGCGGTATCGGCGACTGGCACCTTGCGATAAAACCCTGGCTTAACTCCGCCTGTGACTACATCGACGTTGAAGAGCAGTTCTCGCCGCGTGCGGAGGAGATTCACTCATACGGCAAGAAGATCATAGCTTCGGTTCACATGACCCGCATGCCGGGTCTTTCCGAACTCTCGAATATCGAAAAGCGGCTGCGAAGCTACGGGGATATTGT
>JAFZMT010000192.1 GCA_017553245.1 Methanomicrobium sp. | reverse complement strand
TATGATTCCCGACCTTATGACCGTGCTGCCGCAGACCGCAAATATACCGTCTGCGCCGCCTTTGCCGAACCTATCGAGAAGTTTTGCATTGTTCTCTTCGGCATTCGGGTCGGCGACCGGCAGAAACTCGTTGCATGCCGCCGTTGCCCAGGCATCCGCAAGCGAGACATCCGGCGAGAATACGGTCACGGAATCGAAGACGCCGAATGAAATCGAGGGACCTACCGTTGCCGAAGACGTGCAGACGCCGTATATGTCGGCACTCGGCGGCAGAACAAACGCATATTTACCGCTAATCTCGGAGCCTCCGGCAAACAGACCTATTCTTACGGGGCGGTCGGCAATATACGCGATATCGCCGCCGTTGTCGATAACCGCATACTTTGCGCCCGCATCCCGCATTGCCTCAACTCCAGCCCATGCGATGGTTCCCGCAACCGCCGCCATAGGTCCCGTGAATGCACGCTCCGATGCCGCAATCATACGTTTCAGCGTTACGGAACTCTCAAAGATGTCGGATTTCAAAAGAATATCATCCATAGGCGTAAGCGTCGCACCGAAGAGCGGCTCTTCGGCAATCGCCTTCTCTACATCCTGTCTTGCGGCAACCATGGCTTCTTTTGCCGCATCGATATGGGACTGCTCCTCGGCAAGAATGGATGTAATTGTCGTCTTATACTTGAAATATTCACGAATCATACGGGACACGCATATAAAAATGAAGTGCACGGGGATTTAATATATTCCCCGAACACCCGTTTTCAGAGTCTGTATTTAACTGATATTGTTCCGACCAAACGGGATACACGGGAGACCGTGTTGCGACCGTGTTGCTTAAGCACGGACTTTAAGCGCTCTCTGCGGACACGAGATTGTACACTTGCCGCAGAGCACGCACTTCTCGGTGTGCAGGTGAAGGTTCCAGTCGTCATCGAAGTAGAAGACTTCCTGCGGACATATACTGATACATGCGCCGCACTCCACACATTCAGTCTCGTCGCGGACAACGGAATCCACAAGCTTCTTGAAATCCACACCGAGTTCGCGGAACTTGTTACAGACCTTATCCGCATCGGCATCGGGGACATCAATCAGCACTTCACCCGAGAGTGACTCGATGTATGCCTTCTCGACATTGATGAGAACGCCGGTTGCAAGGATGACCTTTGCAATCAGCGGCTCGCGACCCTGTTTCTTGTTAAACGTCAACTGTAATTTCATTTGGTCCACCTCTTTCCGACGAGCTTTCCTAAGTCAACCGCGTTTAAGAGACCTACAAGGTGTTCGTTCGCATCCACAATCGGAAGCGCACTTATCTTGTTCCTCTCGAGTTTCATGACCGCGATATCGACTACCTCATCGGGTGTTGTCGTTACCACATTCTTTGACATAATCTCCGCAACTTTGCCGTCGGATTTGTCGTTTACGACCGACTTGGAGACATCGTAAGTCGTCACGATACCGACAACGTTACCTGCGGCGTTTACGACCGGCAGATGGTTGGTCTGTGCATTCAGAAGTTTCTTTGCCGCACTCTTTATGTCCTCGGTCTCGTTTATGCTGACGACATTCGTGTTCATGATCTCGCGCACGGTCGGCGGGCGCTTTGACTCTCTCATCGGTTTTACGACGATTGTCGGGTCGGTTCTCCTTGTCGGCAGATTGACGGTGAGCTTTCCGCTCTCAACCCATGACTTCAGTTCGGCGGCAACCTGACGGGCTTTCTTGAAACTCGAAAGTGCCGATGTCCTTACCTCTTCGCCGTTTATCTCGACGGCGCCGCTCTTTAAGTCGGCATAGCTGACCTGCGCGAGCACCGGTCTGTTCCTGCTGGGGACACCGTAATCGACGATGTTCGTCTTGATATCCTCATCGCGAACCGCGGTGTTTCTGACAATGTCTATGTCGGTAACCGGAATCGGAACTCCGAGACCGAGATAGAGCGTGACACCGTATCCGGTCATTGCGGCTCCTCTGACGTAATCGGTTGACATCTCCTTCATGTTACCCGTGGTCATGATGGTTGCGAACAGCGTTCCCGGTGAGTTCTGCGTTCCGGGTCCCACGATACTTCCCTGAGCACCGCCGAGGAAGATGGGGACGCCGGTTCCCGTACATCTCAGTTTGGGATCGTTGATCAGCGGCGACAGACATCCCGCTCCCGAGTAGCTTACATTGCCGCATCCGGGGAGGAGTGCACCCATGTATGTGTGGATTGTGCGGTCTGTCGAGTTTGTTGCCGCGGCATACCTCTGGTATGAGTTTCTCGGGTTGCACATGATTGCCTGATTGAAGTCCTCCAGAAGCAACTCGTTCTCAATCGATTTTCTCGGATAACAATCCGTTCCTTTTGCCTGTGCTCTGATTTCCACGGTCTTGCCGGCGATTAAGTCCTCAAGTACGTGTGCACCGCCGTAATTGATACCGCGTGTGACCGATTCCTGAGTTGCGCCGAGATACGCATCAACCGCAGCAAGTCCCGCATACATTTCGACATCGTTAATCCAGGCTTTTTCCATTCGGATCGGCGGATCGGCGTGCCCGAAGTTAAAGAAGGCACCCGATGAACACATTGCTCCGAAAGTACCTGTCGTTACGACATCTACTTCCTTCAGCGCACCTTCCTCGCCGAGTTCCGCGACGATTGCGGGCATCTCTTCTGCCGTCACAACCCTGGCGGAACCGTTGAGGATCTTTTCGTTAATCTCTTCAATGGTTTTTACCATACTAACTAATCAGCATTTGTAATATTTATACCTGACTTTTATGACTGTGAGTAATGCTGTGAATCACAGTGTTATTTGACTGACGCGCAGAAAAATTGAAAATAACGTCGTGAATCACAGTGTAAAGGCATTGCCGCAGATTCAATGTGCGCGGATATCCGGTGCCTGCCGCATGCCTGTCGCATGATCGGCGCATCAGCTGCACGTTACCTCACATTACATTCATGTTACATGCACATTACCTGCGCATGAAGACCTTATGATGACCTTATGATTACCTTATGATGACCTTACGATGACCGGATGAGTATTATATT
>JAFZMT010000191.1 GCA_017553245.1 Methanomicrobium sp. | reverse complement strand
TGACCGTGCTGTGCGCCGTTCCCGAAAACTCCGTTTTCCACACGGACTCAGGCTCTACGGTAACCTTCCAGACGATATTGAATTCATCGCCGATTGTGTCTACAAAATCGGGTTTCACGAGCGAATCCGCGGCATTATCCTCCGACATGCAGTATAACGTAAGCGCCACGGAGTTGCGCGTGAAATTATTGATGATTATCTCGGTCTTTGCGGATTCGATGTTGACGCGCTTCTTGACAACCACCTTTCGCATTATCTGCGCCTCAAGGGGAGTCACGTCCGGCACCGGCTTTTCGACAATCTCCGCGACCTTTGCGGCAATGTCGGGAAGAATCGAGCAGACGGCGCGCGCTCTCTCCTCGACCTGCCTGTTCTTGTCGCGCCGCGATATGAAATTCTTGAGTTCGCGCCCGAGTTCCTGAAGCGCAAGAGTAATCTCCTTCTGAATCTCGGGAATTGCGGCAATCGCATCCTTGCTTTCGCTGGTGAAGGGCACATTGGTCGAGGCGACATGGACCAGAATGAGCACGGGTCCCATCGGAAGTCCCTGTTGCGAGAGGTTGTAAAGTTTCCAGTTGATTCCGGAGACCGCCTCCGTGATGACGCATGCACCCTGCTGATATAGGAGCGGAACGCGGTTTGCAAACCGCAGAAGCTGACAGGGTCCGTCGCCGTCCAGCTTACCCCCGTATCCGATTGCAGCCTCGACTATGAACGGATGTCCGGAGAAGACCTGACTCTTGCGCGTCTTGGATCTGACGAAATCCAGTTCGTATTCTTTGTCGATACCCTGAACAATGCTCTCTTCGCCTATAGGTGAGAGACAGACCGATGCCGGCGGGGGCGGGATCTGCACGGTCTGCATGGCATCCAGCAGAACCTTGAGTTCGTCTGATGTAAGCCCGGATGCCTTTCGGTCGGGCTTAATCTTTGCAAGCCCCAGTATCTCATCCGCGCTCTTCTCGCCGACCCTTGAGAAGCCGTTGATGAGGAAGTCTTTCACCTTATCCTTACTGGTATCAGCCATCCTTTTCAGCTGTCCGAACTCGATGCCGTGCGGGTGCGGTGCGATGGCTTTGGGGGGAACGATTGCCTGCTCGACCGCGCGCTCGTAGGTGTATTTTTCGCCGTCGATATCCGCCTGAATCCTTGCGTGAGGGTTAACGACCGCCGTGTATCTGAGATAGTCGATGAGTTTCTTCTTTGCCGCAAGCGTGCTCTTGAACTCAATCTCCACGCGCGTGCCGTGCATGCGATCCCAGTCAATTTCTTCGTCCTTTAAGACCTGCGGCTCGTTCTGCTCGGTCTTTATGAGTATCTCGAACCTGTGCGCCTTTGACTTGTGACCCGTTCTCGAGATGACCACGGTCGGCACTCCCGTTGTCAGCTGGGCATACATGACGGCGGCACTGATACCGATACCCTGCTGACCGCGGCTCTGCTTTATCTGGTGAAATCTCGAGCCGTAGAGGAGTTTTCCGAAGACGAATGGCACCTGTTTGGGAATGATTCCGGGACCGTTATCCTCGACGATTATTCTGTAGACATCTTTGTCGACTCTTTTGATGCCGACATAGATATCGGGAAGCACCTCGGCCTCTTCGCAGGCGTCGAGAGAGTTATCGATTGCCTCTTTGATCGTCGTAATTATCCCGCGTGTAGGTGAATCAAAGCCCAGAAGGTGCTTGTTCTTCTCAAAGAATTCGGCTACGCTGATACTTCTCTGCTGTGCCGCAAGTTCTTCCGCTAAATCCATTTAATCTCCCCC
>JAFZMT010000190.1 GCA_017553245.1 Methanomicrobium sp. | reverse complement strand
GAAAACCGATCCGAAATATCCGGAAAACCGATCCGAAAGACAGACCGCGACGGGAAACCATATCACTTTTTTTATTATTCCGACTATCCTATATGTAAACAAAGGTAGTGTAACAGGGGACAGCAGATATGGATCCGGATTATGAAAAAGTGCAGACATTTATTCGGGAGTCGCAGGGGACTGAATTCAGCTCGCAGAGATCCGTCTTCAAAAAAGGCGAAGAGGAGAAATTTACCTATTATACCTCGGATGACAACCCCGACGAACTTCTTGTGATAAGTTCGGACGGCTCCGAGACAACAATAACGACGGCTCTCATCAATGAGGCGGTATTGTATCTTCTGGATATCAAGATTGCCGTTCTCGCGCCAGAATCAAGATCCGGCACCCTTCTTTCACTTGAGGAACATCTGGAAATCTGGCACAACGGCACTTCAACGACGCCGTTTGACTCAAAAGTCGTTCCCTATATCGCCGACCTTATCGTTCTGTCGGGAATCGCCGCATACGGCTGGGCAACCGCGGGTGACGGGGAGAAACTTGCGGCGATTGCCTTAAAGACGGTAACCCCGAAGAAGCATTCGCCTTCAAGAGCAAACGACGGAGCAAAGGACGGCGCGGCAGCCGCGAAAGGATCGGCGGATGCGGCAGACAGCACACGTTCATCGCGCAGGTCGTCCGGGAGTGCGGCATCGGCGGCAGGCTCGTCGGGATCTTCCGGATCGGCGGGTGTCGGCGGCGGCGAAAGAGTCTACTCGCGAAAGGCGGCGACCGGAGATAACTGCACGCCCAAAGGCATAGTCCTCATCACATACTCTATAAAGGACGATGTCACCGGCGAGATTGCATGGTCGGTCAAGAACTCCTTCGTCGACGGCGGCATTGAAACCGAAGTCAAATCGATACAGGAGGTCGAGGACGTCAGAAAATACAGTTTCGTCGTGGTGGGCGCGGGGCTTAAAGACAACAAAATCGCCCCCGAAATCCTGGAATTCGCCAAACTTCACAGCAACTGGCTCTCCAAGAGACCGATTGCGCTCTTCCTCGTCGGCGAATCCTTAAAAGACATCGACGACGAAAAAGTAATCGCCGTCAAAAAGACTGCCGAATCGTTTACGCGCATCCTCGATGTCGTAGATATCGGAATGTTCGCGGGCAAGGTAACCGCGGATGACCTCACAATGCGCGAAAAACTCTTTGAGAAGGAGAGAATCGGCGATTTCCGCGACTGGAGAATTATCGGCGAATGGGCAGACAATGTGAAGAATATCTGCCTCAAATATAAGAATCAGAAATAAGAATCAGAAATAAGAATCAGAAATAAGAATCAGAAGAACTGATTCGCAAAAAAAGAATATTTTTTTATTATTGACAGATCTTTAATTTATACAAGTTTTGAGAGTTTTTTGACCAGATTGTCGACCTGCCATTCCGCCGTGCCGATGTAGTTGTCCGGAAGCAGAAGTTCATCGATCTCTTCTCTTGAAAGATACTTGGAGACCTCGGGCTTTAACGCAAAAATCTCGGCAACCTTTGTCTTGGATTCAATTGCCGTCATACAGGAAACCCTCACGATTTCGTGCGCCTTCTGCCTCTCCATGCCCCTCTTTGTAAGCTCAATCATGACGGACTCAGCCATATTGACGCCGTGGAGGATATTCAGATTCTTTCTTATATTCTCCGGTCTTAGCCTGACGCCTTCGAGAACTCTTATCATGACGCTTAAGATATGATCCGCAAGAATTGACGCCTCGGGAAAGACTACTCTCTCGCAGGAGGAGTTTGTGAGGTCGCGCTCATCCCAGAGGGTATTGTTCAGAAGTGCCGGCTCGACAAAGGAGCGCACGATTCTTGCAAGACCGCAGACCTGCTCGGACTTAATCGGGTTGCGCTTATGCGGCATGGTCGAAGAGCCGACCTGATTTTTGCCGAAAGCCTCCTCCATCTCGCCGATCTCGGAGCGCTGCATCATGCGGATCTCAACGCCGATCTTATCGAGAGTTGTCGCCATGTTTGCGAGGAACATGACATACTCGGCATGGCGGTCGCGCTGAATCAGCTGATTCGAGACATCGACGGGGGTGAGGTCGAGATATTTCATCATCGCAACCATAACCGCATGACCGTCCTTACCCATGGACGCCTGCGTTCCGACAGCGCCGGTCATCTGTCCCACGGCGACGCGGGGGCGCAGTTCCTCAAGTCTCTCGATGTGTCTGGCAACCTCCGCCGCCCAAATCGCAAAGCGCAGACCGTAGGTGGTCGGCACTCCGATCTGACCGTGTGTCCTGCCTGCGCAGACGAGTTTTTTGTTCTCCTCGGCTTTTTGGAGGAGAATTTTGAGGAGTTTCTTCAGTTTCGTCTCGATAATCGCAAGACTGTCCCTCATCTGAAGACCTGTCGCGGTATCAAGGATATCGTTTGAGGTCGCACCGTAGTGTATCCAGCGTCCCGATTCGCCGGTGACCTCGGTAACGGCTTTGACAACCGCCATCATATCGTGGTTTATCTCCGCTTCAATCTGATTTGCTCTCTCAAGTGTGGCATTCATTGCCTTTGCGGCGATATTGTCGGCATCGGCTTTCGGTATTAATCCGACGTCGCCCTCAGCCTTTGCAAGCGCAATCTCGGCTTTAACTATTGATCTGAATCTGTGTTCCTCGTCCCAGATCCCGCGCATCTCCGCAGTTCCGTAACGGTAGTCTATTGGGTGGATAGCCATATGCTTACATATTGGTCATTGGATTGTAAAATTATTGGGATTGGGATCCGAAAGTATCCCGATTGTCAAAATAAAAAAGGTAATTTCCAAAATCCGGTTAAATCAATCTTTGAATCTGTATTCGGCATCCATTATCTCCTGCCGCATGTCGCTTTCATCGGGTATGAGTAGGCATGCGCAGATATATACGATAATCATTGCGCCTGCGGAGCAGAAGGTAAGCAGGATGTAGAGTATTCTTATGAGATTCGAGTCTATGTCCGTGTACTTTCCGAGACCTCCGCAGACACCCGCAAGTATCCTGTCATTTTTCGTGCGGTAAATTTTATTCATATTATCAGATCCGAAATTCTGTCCTGAAATTATGTTATGAAATTATGTTATGATTAATCTGTTATCCGTTTTGATTCTTTTGCAATATCAATCTG
>JAFZMT010000189.1 GCA_017553245.1 Methanomicrobium sp. | reverse complement strand
TTCTCAAGAACCAGTTCCTCAATCCTCTCAGCGCCTGTTTCCGAGAGTTCTTCCTGCGGGATATCGAAAAGTTTCATCAACTTTCTCAGCTTTCTGCCATTAGCATTCCCGTTTGCGTTATCATTTGCATTCCCACTCGCGTTTCCGTTCGCATCAGCCGTGGCAGCGGTCTGACCGTTCCCCTTCAGCTTAAGCCCGACACATCTCTCAAGTCCGGAAAATACCTTTTCGTTCTCCTCAAAATACCTCTTTAGGGCATCTTTTCCAGAATCCCCGCTCCCGGACATTTCTCTCCCGGAGACCTCTGCCTCGTTCCCCGGAATCTCCCTGCAGATGCAGACAAACAGATCATTATTGCCTTTGTGAAGTCCGAACTCGCCGATCTCATTGCACTGCCGTCTTGCTGCCGTGTAGAGAAGAACCTCCATCTCAAATGAGTTCGCTATCGGCTTGTCCTCAAACCATGAACGTTTTGCGTGGAAGACGGCACTTTCGATATGCGGATATCCTGCGATACAATCGGCGTTCAGGCAGATAATGTAGATATTGCCCGCATCTCTGCCGCCATATCCGCCTGTGCCTTTACCTGCATCCTCTTTTGCACCTCCGCATCCGTTCCTGCCTGCGTTGCTTTCCGCGTCTGCAATCTTTTTTACGGCATTAAGGCAGTCCGCAATATTTTCAACGTGCAACTCCGCTCTTGCGACACTGCAAACCATGCCGATTCTTCCCGTGCGGTTTGCTCTGTCGTTTCTCTCAGCTCCCCTGTTTCCGTCAGTTATGTCAGTTCCGTCAGAGGACTCATCCGGCGAAGGCGAGATCAGCACAAAACAGTGCTTCGAGCCGTCATCTTTCGAATCGTCATTAAAATATCTGACAATTCCCGATAAAGCGCCGGTATTGCCTGCATCCGCCCCGCCTGCACCGCCGTCGGTTTTCATATTTTCCATTTTTATGCCATCCGTTCCTTTATTTTCTGTTGAAATCCCGTATTTTCTCTGTCATTATTCATTGCCGCTAAAATTCAAAAAGTGATCTCTGTTTATTCTGCTGAGTCTTATCTTTAGAACTGCTCTCTTTAGAACTGCTCTCTTTAGTTCTGTTTTCCTTAGGACTCTTATCTTGAGTCCTGCCTTGACTCGTTTCCTGAATCTTATCCTGAATCTTATCCTGAGTTTTATCCTGTGTCGTTTTCAGCCCCTTCTTTCTGCCCGAAACCTTCCGCACTTCACCTGCATCTGAGGCAACACCCGCGGCACCTGCGCCGGAATCGGATTCATCCGCAGCGCTGCCTCCATCGGAAGCACCGCTCTTTCCGTATCCGTCATCTCCGCCGGCGACCTTTCCTCCGTCACTGCCATAGTTGCCATATTCGCCATCGTAGCCCGAATTGCCCGTGTAACCCGAACCGGAAGAACCTGACGAATCCGAATAATCCGATGACGATGATGCCGGGTATGACGAATAACCCGCCGATAACGCCGGTGACGAAATCTCATCAAGACCCGAATAATCGCGCTCCATCTTTGAGACCTGATCGACAAGCTGCTTTGCAACCTTCTGACCGAGAATCGAGGCAAGCGCCTCAAACTTCGCGGATTTAATCGCCGCAGGTCCCGTAATATTATTGTTGAAGAGCCTTCTTGCACGGACGCGTCCGATATTCCTCAGCTTTACCAGCGGAATCAGCTCGCGCTTAACGCCGTGCTTCATCCTCAGTTCAACCTCGGAGACAGCCTCTCTCAGATCGCCGGCGAACATCGCGGAGATTCGCGACGCCGAATAACAGAGCCAGTTCATGCTCTCGACGACATTGTAGATATCGCCGGGACCGACATTAAACCGCTGACAGATAAGATTCTCGCTGACCTCAGAAATCCAGTTATCGAGGAGCATTGCGGTTTTAAGGGCGCGATAATCCTCCTCCATGCTGTCAAACGAGATGCCGAGCCAGAGTTCATCCTCATGCTCCATGGAGAACTGGTTGATAACCGCAATCTCGTCCTTTTTCACGTAAAGGGTGTGCATATCGGGCGTCTTGCAGAGAAGCTGCAGAAGACCGATATCCGAAAAAATCGGGCTGCCCGCGGTGTCACCCGCAAGTTCCTTTGAGCGCCGCAGTTTTTCCTTTCCCGCGAGATCGCTTAAGCCCGCGTCAATCGCCGCCTGCTTCTCGCGCAGTTTGCCGGCGATGATCTCGGCGCTGAGCGGATTTATGTAAAGGCGCGAGACCAGACTGCCGTATGCCGTCGGCGAATAAAACCCGTCAATCTCGGTAATCATCCCCGCATCCGAGAGGAATTCGATGGAATCGCCGACTATCTCCGTAAGATAGGAACTCTTCTTATTCGTATACATGTAGAAGGTCTGCATCAGAAACGCAATCAGATCCTCGTTCTTTCGGACGAATCCCGTTGCAATCAGGGAGAGAATCTGGGCGCAGAGTGCGGACTCGTCGTCCAGCCGCGATTTCACATCCTCGGAAGGAGCGTCGATGAACTCCTCAAAAAGCCCGTTTGCCATATCGCGGCTCTTTGCAATCAGCACAGACTCGCCGTAGGGGTCGAGATGCGGTCTGCCCGCACGCCCCGCCATCTGGCGATATTCGCGGACGGGAATCGGGCGCATTCCCTCTTCGGAAAAGCGCATATAATCGCGGATAATGACACGCCTTGCCGGGAGGTTGAGACCCGCGGCAAGTGTCGGCGTCGAAGAAATGACCTTAATGTGACCGTCGCGGAATCCCTGCTCGATAATCTGACGCTGTTCGCGTTTCATGCCCGCATGATGGAAGGATGCGCCCTTTCTTGTGCAGAGCGCCAGCGTCTGACCCATATCGGTCTCGGCAACCTCATCCAGCTGCTTTCCGATTCTTTCGAGAACGGCGGCATCCGTCAGCGGCTTATACGGCTCGTCCGGCTCATTCAGTTTATCCTTATCGCCGGCTCGTTTGCGGGCATTATCGCGGGCATTGTCATGCAGCCTCTCAAGTTCCTCGTCGTATTTCTCGAGAGCCTTTGCCATGCGCTTTGCGAATCCTTCAGCATTCCTTCGCGAATTGACAAAAACGAGGCACTGACCGCCTTCTTTGATGCAGTCCAGACAGAGATTTGTATCCTCGTCCTTTGTCGGCAGGTCAATCTCTCTGTCATCCTCCTCGAAATAGATGGTATCCGAGTAAAAAACGCCTTCTTTGAGGATAACGGGGCGCCAGTTCGACGACACGTGCTCGGCATCGAGCCACCCCGCGAACGCTCTCGGATTGCCGATAGTGGCGGTAAGCGCGATTATCTGCATGTTTTTGTTGAGATAGCGCAGTTTTGTAATCACCATCTCCAGAGTCGCGCCCCTGTCTTCGGAATCGATGAGATGCGCCTCATCTATGACGAGGCAGGTGACAAGCTCCATCCATCGCGCATTGTTCCTTAAAAGCGAATCCGCCTTCTCGCTTGTTGTGATGATGATATCGTTCTTTCCAAGGTATTCGTCGCGTTTATCGAGGTCGCCGGTGGCGATGCCGACTTTAACCCCCTTATTCTGAAATTCCTCGAATTTTTCGGAGGCAAGCGCTTTAAGAGGGACAATATAGAGGCATTTTCCCTGCGCACTTATCTGGCGGTGCATTGCCATCTCGGCGACAAGGGTCTTTCCGCTTGCCGTCGGAATCGAGATAAGCAGGTTTTTGCCGTCGAGGAGACCTTTCTTTACGCATTCAGCCTGCGGCGGATAAAGTTCGGTAATGCCGCGTTTTGCGTAGGCATCGATGAGCGCCTGCGGAAGGGGCAGGTCGGCAAGCCTGCACGTCCCGTTCTTTTTTGAAGCGCCCTTCTTTTGGGAATCATCACCGTTTTCAGCGGCTTTCATGGGAGAATCGCGCACCCCTTTATTTCCTGTCTAAAAGAGCAGTTTAGACGCGGTTTAACAAAACGCGCGTATTTGTAAGACATTTTTTTCAGTGGAAATATATCTCCCGCAGGTATAAGTATGACGGAAAAATCATACCGCGGCAGCTGAAATTTGTGCACTTCCGCGGTAATATTGTAAACATTTGTGACCGACTTATCAAGGCATGCGAACGGTTTGTGAAAAATTGATAAAATGTTATTAACATGCATCGCTTCAATCACTCGCAAACCTTCGAATACCTTCGATTCTGACATTCAGTAATAATACTCGATAATATTCGCTTTTGCTTCCTTCTTCTTCTTATCGAGGAATGCAAAGACACTTTCGTGCGGAAGACCCTCGATTATCATGTCGATTGCGGCTATCGCGGTCTTGGTCTGTTCGACGCCGCCGATGACCGCGACCGTCTTGCCGAATACCGAGATTTCGGCGCCGGTGAGGTTTTCGATCTGCTCGCGCGCCTTGCCCGCCTTTCCTATGATTCTTCCGCGAAGTCTCTCCATCTGCTTTGGAGAATTGCAGATTGAGCTTAAATCAACGACTTCGAGGATAACGTCCTCGTCCTCGAGAAGGACAAACGCACGCTCGGGCGAGAAGCCGCGGCTTATGGCACGGATTATCTCCGCGGTTTTTATGACCGCAAACGCATCTTCGGCTTCTATCGTCACTATGCCTTCTTCGCTGTCGACCTCAAGCGCGGTCTTTGTCTTCTTCTCGATAAGGCGCTTGGTTCTGCCGCCTTTTCCGATAATAACCGCAATTCTGCTCTGGGTAACTTTTATTTCCTGCTGTGTCATTTATGCATCTCTTTTTTGATTTAAGGACAAATAATGCGGATTTTGATATTTTTATCTTATTTGCGCCTTATTTGTGGGTTATTTGCGCGGTGCGCTATCGTTTAAATCTGTTTTATTATTGTCTCTATAAGTGTAAAATCTTTGGCGGAATACGGCATACGCGGTGCCCCGGTATTACCCCATAACCCGCATCAGTGTGACAAAAGTTATATACTTCTAACATGTTATATTGATCTAACAAATTGTTGTTTATTTCTAACACAAAAATCGAGCATTGAAATCGGGCATAAAGCCCGACACAGAAAGCGAGCCGATTGTATCGGCAGCTTGGAGATACAAAAATGAAAGATGAAAATACGAAAGATACTGAAACGAAATACGAAAAATCATCCGATTATGATGCCGGGTACGAAAATAAAGAGGGCATTGGCGAAATATTCAAAGTCAGGCGCTTCTCGGAGCTTGGCGCAAAGGAGAAAAAATTCGTAATAACGGCGCTCCTATGTGCAGCCGCGACGGCAATCGTCATAATCGCCGCATATCTGAGCGGCGTCGGTGCGGCTTACGAGATAATCTCAGTCGCGTCCGTGATTCTGGTTCTGACGCTGGCTGTAATCGCATTAAAGATGACGGGCAGAAAGGCGGTTCTGCTGACCGGAAGCATCATCGGTCTGCTCATGGCGGTCGCGGGAGTAATACTTGCGGGACTGCAGGGACTCGGCGATGCCGGCTCAAACAGCCTCACAATGATGACGACGGGCGGCGTAATCATGTTCGTAATCTGCTTTGCGGGCTACCGCAAACCCGCCGACCGCGAAATTCAGGACGAACGCTCGCTCAAGATAGGCACATGGGGAATGGCATACTCGTGGTATCTCACGTTTATTGTCCTGATACTCATCTTCTGGCTGACCTACTTCGGAGCGGTCGCGTTTACGGTCGAGACCGTAACCGGCATCCTGATTGTTCTGATGCCTGTCAGCACAATCATCTTCCAGAGATATTTTGCGATGAAAGGGGATGTTTACTGACGAAATCGCCGCCGGCGTAACGGCATAACGGGATCGCAAAATGGAGACGAAAATCCGCGATTATCGCGTAAAGAAAAATCTCACTCAGGCGGAGCTTGCCGAGGCTGTCGGCGTCAGGCGCGAGACGGTTGTTTTCCTCGAGAAAGGAAAGTATAACCCTTCTCTCAAACTAGCTCACGATGTCGCCAGGGTGCTTGACGCAACCATAGATGAACTGTTTATCTTCGGCGAAGATGAATAACCGCTGAACCTTGATAACCCTGATAAAAATCGATAAACAGCGAAATCAACGAACAACTAAAAAGAAACAACAAAAAGAACAGCTACAAAAAAAGAAAAAAAGGAATAATTCTCTTTTTTTCAATTATTGCCTGCCGGTG
>JAFZMT010000188.1 GCA_017553245.1 Methanomicrobium sp. | reverse complement strand
TCTTATCTCTCTTCTTCACGACCGCTTTGATTGCGCAGCGGCAGTTCGGGTGGTAGGGCGGAAGGTTTGCGTCATCGCTCAGCTTGTAGATCTTGCCGTCATGGGTGGTGCATATCGGGCACGTTCTCGAATCGTCGCAGGCGATGACCTCGACCTCCTCTATGCCGAGCTGCTGATACCTCTGCCGGGCTCCGTCGATGCAGGCATTGATGGTCTCGGTCCTTGCGATTGTGTCCGCCCGCGTCTTTGCGATGTTGGTTGCTTCGGTGATGCGGGCGGAGAGATCCGGCATTCCCTCGCCGGCATTGATGCCGTCGGAGATTTCGCGGATGATGTCTTTTTCAAGGTCGGCGTTGAGTCCGCGAAGGTGCTGGAGGTTTCTGACTTTGAGGGAGTCCAGAACTCTCCAGTCGGCATCGGATACGTTCTTTCTTAGAAAAGTTCGGATTCTTCAAACGTCTTTGATCTGTTTTTTGTCTTTTCATCGCCAACAGATATACAGACGGGATAAAATGGCTGATTTTGAAAGGGATATGGTACACTGTCTGAACAGATATTTTGAGGATAACGGTCTCAAAGGCTACGCATACCGCCTCAAACAGTCCAAATACAATACGCAGTATGTCGATATCCTTGTGGATTCCCTCGACCCGCGATACTATCTTGCGGTCGAGTGCAAGTCGCTGAAAGGCAAAAAGATCTACTTCAAGCAGCATTTTCACGAGGATAAGGACAAGGTGCATCAGATTGACGCAATCTGGGATTTCATCGGCAAAACCGGCAGAAGGGGCTTTCTTGCCGTGGAGTTCCGCGGCGGCAGCGGCAAAGCCAACCGTGCCTTCATGATTCCGTGGCAGACCGTTCTGAGGATTAGGGAGACGGATCCCGGGATCTCTCTTGAGGACATCGCACGCGAGGGCGTTGAGCTTAAAAGGTCAAAAGGCGGCTACGTTCTCGAAGGACTCTATCAGAAGGAATTAGATAGATTAAACACATATGATATTCAAGAATGACGGATTCCTATGACCTGTACGAGCTGGAGATAAACGGACGTACTGTAAATACACCCATAGCGCTCGCCTCCATGGCGGGGGTCACCGACGCCGGTTATGTTCTGGCACGAAAGGATAACTGCGGAATTGCGTTTATCGGCGGATACTCTATAGATGCGCCGGCAATGGACGCAAGCCGCGAGATGGCAAAGGGCGGAAGAGCCGAGTTTCTCTTCGACGACCCGATTGCGGCTATAAAAGACGAGGTATCCGAATTAAAGGACTGCGGAATCATTACAGGTCTGAATCTCCGCGGATGCGAGCCGGCATCGTTTGTCGCCGTCTTCAATGCCGCAGGCAGTGATGTCATATATGAGATAGACGCACACTGCCGTCAGGAGCCGATGGTAAAGGCGGGTGCCGGAGAATACCTGCTCAAAGATACCGATAAGCTCTCGGAGATTATCCGTGCGCTAAAAGGTGCCGGCGCCACGGTTTCGGTAAAGATTCGCGCCGGCGTAAGCGCTGACGATGCGGCTCTTGCCGCTATAATAGAGGATGCGGGTGCCGACATTATCCACGTCGATCTCATGGATTTCGGAACGGCAAAACTGAAAGAGATCAGAAATAACTGCAATATCCTTATTATCGCCAATAACTCGATAAACGACTTCGATGCCGCAAGGGAGATGTTCTCGCACGGCGCCGATATCGTCTCTCTCGCCCGCCGTGCGGATAAAGCGACGCTTTCGGGTATCAGAGCCGGCATTGAGGTTCAGGCAAAAGAGAGCGGCTGGTACAATTCACCCAAGCAGCTCTGCCGCGGCGGCGACATACGCAGTCTTGCTTTCTGCTGTATGCCCGTAAAACGCTGCCCGCTGATTCCGTTCCTCGACAAAATCGGCATAAGTCCCAAGGAATATCACGATTTCAAGGTCGAAAGCGTTAAGGGAACCAAGCTTGAGTCCGGCGAGAGCACATGTTTCGGAAGCCTTGCGTGGTGCTGCAAGTCGTCAACGCCGTGCATGTTCAGAGATCTCTCACTCAAGCGCGTGCAGCTCCCGCAGAGGGAATACATGCGGTTAAAGCGCCGTCTCTCCGAGAATGTCCTGAAAAGAATTTTCGAGACGAAGAAAGGAATTCCGGCGGTGTCCGAGGATGGGGAAGACTGACTTTCGGCATGTAAGTCTGTGCGAACTCGCTCAGACCGCGATGATGCTTGAGGTCTGCTGCAAGGAGAAACCCGGGAATGTCGACCGCCGTCACGATTACGATGACACGGCACTCGAACATTTTCTGGCGTCGACGATTTTTGCGCACGATGCCCTGTTGAATGCCGAAAACTTTGATGGCATCGACGGCGGCGCCTCCGCGAATCTGCGCCCCGAATATCCGAAGGAATATCGGGATGATTTCCTCGCGGCAGGTCTGGGGAGGCTTATCTATGACGCCGTTTACGACACGAACCGGCATTCGGGCGGCAACACTCATTTCGGGGCATTCATTCTTTTGATTCCGCTGATCGCCGGTCACGGTATCGCGGGTGCAAAAAAGCTGATTAAACAGACGAACGTCTCCGATGCCGTCCTTTTTTATCTGGCATTCGGGCTTACCAGCGTGCGCATGAACGATTCCGATGCCATGGACGTAAACAGCCCGAATGCAATCGACGACCTTCGTAAGAAAGGGATGACGCTCTATGACGTCATGGAATACTCCTCGGCAAACGATATGGTTGCGGCGGAGTGGGTTAACGGATTTTCGCTGACGCGGAAGTTTGCCGATGCCCTGATTGCGTCGGGGAAGGGCAAAGACGCAATCCCGGAGGTATTCTTAAGGTTCATGTCCGGGCATGTCGATACTTTCGTCGTCAAAAAGCTCGGCGGCGATGCGGGACGGTGGACAATGGAGACAGCCCGTGATGTCATCGCCGGTAAGATGACGTCGGAGGAGTTCGACCGCATCTGTCTGGAAAGGGGCATTAACCCGGGATCGCTTGCCGATATCACGATAGCGGGCATATTCACGGCACTT
>JAFZMT010000187.1 GCA_017553245.1 Methanomicrobium sp. | reverse complement strand
GTTGACTGTAAATATATCGATGTCCGGGTTAATTTTACAAGAACCCTTATTGATCGGACAACAGGACGCCAGTTAAGAAACAATGATACAGGAAAATCTAACAAAGAGATCTATCTGTCAAAAAATGTGAGACTGTGTAACATATCCGAGAATGAAATAAAAAATGTTCAAATTCCGGTAGAACTTTTCAGAACCGGCATGGATGAGGTTTATTCCTGTGAGATCGAATTATCCGAACCGAATTATTTTATCACACCAGATGATATCAGGCATGAGTACAATAACTCTACCGTTTCTTTCCCATCAAATGATGGGGGTAATTATACGTATCCCGACACTCTGCGTATTATTGTAAAATCAAGCAATGCGACATATAAACCGCAACCGGAATGCTATGATGAAACGCCGACTGCACCGTTGGTTCCCGGCATAATATAATTTTTCACTTTTTTAATTTGTATATTATTTTATCGACATAGTTAGCTTTTTTATAAACTATTCGGGCAGTTTATTATGATCTTACGGATATAGTTCTATTATGCCCGGTAAGGTCAGTAAAAATGTCTTGCGGATTGTTGCGGTCATGTTTGTTATCTGCTTTGCCGCCGGTTTTGCCATAATAAACATATACGGTTTTTCGCAACCTACTTTCGAGCGATATTCCTGGCAGGTTTATTCGTTAGAGTGGGTTAATGCAGGTCAGTATATACACTATTATGATTGCAGAAATCCATACGGAAATCCTGTAATTGAATACAATGCGGATACTGACAGCTGGTCGTTAATGAATCCCGAATTGTTTTACTCAAAGGGTAATCTTTCAATTGCAGACAATTCGTTTATGATTGAATATGAAGTAAGGAACAATGCGGGCGTTGACTGTAAATATATTGATGTTATGGTTAATTTTACAAGAACCCTTATTGATCGGACAACCGGACGTCCGTTAAGAAACAATAATACGGGGATATATTGCGAAGAGATATTTCTGTCAAAGAATGTGAGGTTGTATAATATATCCGAAAATGAAGTAAAATATGTTCAAATTCCTGTAGAACTTTTCAGAACCGGTATGGATGAGGTTTATTTATGCGAGATCAGATTATACGAACCGAATTATTTTATCACACCTGACGATATCAGGCATGAATACAATAACTCTACAGTTTCTTTCCCTTCAGACAATGGTAATTATACGTATCCGAATAGTATGTATATTTATGTAAAATCAAGCAATGCAACGTATGAACCGCTACCCGGATGCTATGATGAAACGCCGACTGTTCCGTTGGTTCCGGGCATAATATAATTTTTTCAATCAAATTTCTGGTTATTTTTACAAAAATTTGCCACTTTTCTAAGCACATAATAATTATGTATCAGGCTAAATAGAACTGTTATAAAAAAACAGTTCTCAAAACTTATTGGATAACGATTTTCAAAATATCGGTGAAACATATGGAGGGAGATTCGGATATCGTACTTGATAGCGATGATCTTGCTGCTCTCTCCTCAAAAACCCGAATAGCAATCTTAAAAGCCATTGACAAAAAAGACTCGACAATCACGGAACTTGCCGAAGAATTGGGCATCTCAAAAGCATCCGTTCATGCACATGTGGCGGAACTTGAATCTTCGGGGCTGATTGAAGCGGACAAAGTCCGCAAATGGCATCCGTATTCTCTTACAAAGAAAGGCAGGCAGATTCTTCATCCGCATAAAAACACACGTGTCGTCATAATGCTCGGACTGATTGTGTTTTGTATGACGGCGGGCATATATTCATTCGTTCTGTATTTTGAAGGATTTGTTTATCAGGGCGGCGCTTCATCGGCAGATCATCCGCTGATATTTCTCATGTTCGGCGATATATTTGCCCTGATTGCATTTTGTCTAATCGTGATGATGATTAAGCCGTTATTCAAAAATGAGCCGTCGGATTTCGCCGATGAAGAATAGACTCAACGTTGTAATTGCCTAAACAGTGTATTGCCTAAACAGTGTATTGCCTTAACGGTGTATTGCCGTAACAGTGTAATTGCCGGTGTCTTGCACCCCCCGCGGAAAGTTGCGCACCCGAAGCATGGCAACAGATACACATACGCGGGATTCGGGATATGCATACGGGCATTATGCATACTGGTATTCATGCGTGCATGATGAGATATATTTAGTACGATAAAAACGCAATATTAACACAGATTAATTAACGGGTCGTAACTCATGAAACTTATAATCGATGAGAGCCGGTGCAAGGGCTGTAATCTCTGCACGCTTGTCTGCCCCTACAAAATATTTCGGGAGGGCAGCAGACTCAATGAAAAGGGCGTTGTCGTCCCTGAATTCAACGGACCCGAGAGATGCACTAACTGTCGTCTTCAGAAACTTTACGGGCGAAGGCTCTGCGGAATGTGCCAGCTTACATGTCCCGATCAGGCAATAAAGTGGGTTGAAGAGGAGAGATTTGAAGATATGAAAGTGGTGATTGAGTATTGACCAGAATTGAGTTCATGCAGGGCAATATCGCCTGCGCCGAGGGTGCGCTTGCGGCAGGCTGCCGTTTCTTCGGAGGCTATCCGATAACTCCGTCAACCGAGGTAGCCGAGCATATGGCAAAGATGATGCCGAAGGTCGGCGGCGTCTTCATCCAGATGGAAGACGAGATTGCAAGCATATCCTCGATTATAGGCGCGTCATGGACGGGAGTCAAGGCAATGACCGCCACAAGCGGTCCCGGATTCTCACTTATGATGGAGAATATCGGATATGCGGCAATAACCGAGACGCCGATTGTAATCATCAATGTCCAGCGCGGCGGTCCCTCGACGGGTCAGCCCACGATGTCGGCGCAGGGCGATATGATGCAGTGCCGTTTCGGCTCACACGGCGACTACTCGATAATTGCGCTCACCCCGTCGACCGTTCAGGAGATGTATGAACTCACGGTAAAGGCATTCAACCTTGCCGAAGAGTTCAGATGCCCCGTATTTCTGATGTCGGATGAGACAATCGGACATATGCGTGAGAGGATTGAGATCCCCGATTCCGTTGAGGTCGTCAACCGCAAAGAGCTTGAGAAGGGTAAACTGCCGTATGAGACAGATGCCGATAACATGGTGCCCGGTTTTCCGACATTCGGTCACGGTCACCGCGTGCATGTGACCGGACTTACGCACGATGCCCGCGGATATCCCGACACAACCAATCACAAGACGCATTCCGACCTTGTAAGAAGGCTTGTCGGCAAGGTTGAGTCAAAGCGCCATGAGATCGCGGACTACGATGTCGCTGGCATTGACGCCGAGATTGTCTTCCTCACATACGGACCCGCGACAAGGACGGTGCGGCAGATAATGAAGGACAGACCCGAGCTTAAGATAGGTCACATCAATCTGAGAATTGTCTGGCCTTTCCCCGAGAACGTCTTAAAAGAGTTCCCCAACGCCAAGGCATTCATCGTCCCCGAGATGAACATGGGTCAGATCGGTCGCGAGGTTGCGAGGCATACGGCGGTTAAGGTGGTTTACCTGCCGAAATTGGGCGGCGACATGCACACCCCGCAGGAACTCATCGAGGCATACGAAAAAGAAAAGGCGCTCATATCGGGAGGCGGTAACTGATGCCCGCTCTCTCCGAATGGTATCGTGCCGACAGGATGCCGCATATCTACTGCACGGGCTGCGGCAACGGAACGGTTCTCAACTGCACGCTTCAGGCGGCATCGGATATGGGCTGGGAGATAGACGATACCGTCTTCGTATCCGGCATAGGCTGCTCCTCGCGTGCGTCGGGATACACGGCGGCGGACTCCCTGCACACGACTCACGGAAGGGCGCTTGCGTTTGCGACCGGCGTCAAGATGGCGCATCCCGAATTCAATGTGGTCGTATTCACCGGCGACGGCGACCTCTCGGCAATCGGCGGCAATCACTTCATCCACGCCTGCCGCAGAAATATCGACATGACGGTTATCTGCATGAACAACATGATCTACGGCATGACGGGCGGTCAGGGAAGTCCGTGCACGCCAAGGGGCGCGTTCTCGACGACCACACCCTACGGTGCGCAGGAGCCGACATTCGATCTTGCCGAACTTGCGGTAGCCGCGGGCGCAAACTACGTATCGCGCTGGACGACCTATCATGTAAAACAGCTCACGGACTCGATAAAGACGGGCATGGAGACGCCGGGACTCTCATTTATCGAGGCAATGTCACAGTGCCCCACGTCTTACGGCAGAAAGAACAAACTGCGCCAGCCGCTGGATATGATTGAGTATATGCGCGATCACTCGATTCTGCTCTCAAAGAAGAGACGGCTAGAGGCGGAAGGTAAAGTGATTCCCGAGACAACGTTTGCGGTCGGCGAATTTGTAAGGCGTTCGCGTCCTGTTATGGGGTTGAGGAAATGAGGCACGAGGTTTTGTTCTCAGGTTTCGGCGGTCAGGGAATTATCCTCTCCGCCGTCATACTCGGAAGAGCGGCGGCAATCTACGATAAGAAATATGCCGTTCAGACTCAGGTCTACGGTCCCGAAGCCAGAGGCGGCGCGTCCATGAGCGCGGTCGTAATCGATGACGAGGCTATCCTCTATCCCGAGGTCTCAAACCCCGATACCTATGTCATAATGTCACAGCCCGGCTATGACAAATACGGCGCGGGCGCACGCGAGGATGCCTTCCTTATCTATGACCGCGACCTTGTATTTTCAAAGCCGGCGGTCAGGAATCTTCCCGTGCCCGCGACTCAGACCGCAAAGGAACTTACGGGGCGCACCATTGTAGCCAATATCATAATGCTCGGCGCCGTCGTGAGATCATCGGGCATTGTAAGCGAGGAGGCAATCAGAAAGGCAGTCCTTGACAGCGTCCCCAAAGGAACCGAGGATCTGAATACCAAGGCGCTCAATGCGGGTTTTGAGCTCGGCGCAAAGGATTCGCAATAAATAATTCACAATAAATTATACCTTACCCGTCCCTATTTTTTGAAATAATTTAAAACCGATTCAAAAGCAAATATAGTACATATTACTCAGACATTATTACTGATACATTACCGATACACTGCACGGATACATACTGCATGACGGGAGGAGTGTCAATTGAAGCTTTTAGAGTATGAGGCAAAGGATATCTACAGAAAATACGGCATCCCCGTCGGATTCGGATTTACAATATCAAGTCCCGACGAGATTGATGAGAGGGTAAAGGATTTCGGCGATGAGGTAGTCGTAAAGGCGCAGGTCGATGTCGGCGGCAGAGGAAAGGCGGGCGGCGTCATAATCGCAAAGACCGCCGACGTCCGCGAAGAATCAAGGAAGATGTTTGCAAAGCAGATCAAAGGCGTCCCCGTCGAGAAGATTCTGCTCGAGGAGAAACTTCCGATTGAGAAGGAATACTATGTAAGCATCACAATCGACCGCTCCAGAAGGGAGAACGTAATCATATTCTCATCCGAAGGCGGCGTTGAAATCGAGCAGACCGCACGCGACAACCCCGACGCAATCAGAAAAGTCTGGGTAAGCCCTCTTCTGCACGACATTCCGCAGTTTATGCTTCGCAATCTTTTAGGCGACGCTCCCAAAGAACTTGCGCCGGTAATCAACGCTCTCTACCGCGTATTCTGCGAGAACGACGGCATCCTTGTCGAAATAAATCCGCTGGTGACAACCTCCAAAGGCGTCTATGCCGCCGAGGAGGTTGACGATGATTACTTTGACGCCGGGCATCTCGGCTACGAGTTTCACGGCGCTGCATACCCTGTCCTCGCCCGCGCCGCCGCCGACGTCAAGGAAGTTTGCCGCCTTGCCGCCGAAGTTCTCTATCATATC